>NZ_JAWOTW010000019.1:0-81579 GCF_033339075.1 Vibrio sp. 970 | reverse complement strand
CGGATAAATTTGCATCAAAAGCGGTCAAAAGAGCACGTTATTTCTACAGTTCTCTAAATTTATCTGCGAAAAGAGCCACTTTTTCCCAATTGGTGTACTCCACCTCTTTGGTCGTATCGGTTTCGCCACCCGTCATCGACATAATGAACCTAATCATAGTTCTGTCGAACCAGCTATAACGTGGGTAATAAAGTGCACCAGCAAAAACACCGATTAGCGTTGGTTTCCAAGGCGACTTAATTAGGAACTTGCGAATGTAGGCACTACCTTCAGGTGTATCCTTTCCTTGGTCCTCTTTACGAGCGGTTAGGTTTACGCAGAAAAATGCCACTTTATTTTGCTCCAATTGATTGAGGTTTCGCTCAATAAACTGGTATAGCTTTTTATTAAGATGGCCATAGCGAATAGAGGCGCCTATCAATACTCTGTCGTATTGGCTGAAGTCAATCGTCTCGACATTATGTAAATCCACCAGCTCACAATCGAAATCTGGAAGTTGTTCATCTATATAGTGGAGAATTTTTTTAGTCTGCCCTTCGCGGGAAGAGTATAGAAATAATGCTTTTGCCACGATTTCCCCTTAGCTACGCCAAAACGTCGGCGTAAGTAGAATAAGTAAGGTAAAGATTTCCAAACGACCAAACAGCATAGAAACTATTAATACCCATTTTGCTTTGTCGTTAACATCACCAAAGTGAAGCGCCACTTCTCCCAAGCCAGGACCGAGGTTGTTCAGAGTCGCAGCCACCGCCGAGAACGCACTGAGCTCATCCATTCCTGTTGCAATCAACCCCAACATACAAACCACAAATACCAATGCGTATGCGGAGAAGAAACCCCAAACCGCATCGACAACACGTTGCGGTAGGGCACTGCCACCTACTTTGATGGTGTAAACCGCGCGTGGATGGACTAAACGTTTTAGTTCACGCGCACCTTGTAAGGTAAGAAGCAGGATACGGATCACTTTCATGCCGCCGCCTGTTGAACCAGCACAACCACCTATAAAGGAAGAGAACAATAACAGCACAGGTAAGAAGAGCGGCCAATCCGCAAAACCTGTTGTCGTAAAGCCCGCTGTTGTGGATATTGATACGGTTTGGAACAGAGCCTGATCGAAAGCATCGTATGTCGATGTGTAAGAGTGATGTTTCAGTAATAATAGAAAGCAAATGATAAATAGCAGCACTTGAATAAACAAGAAGGCGCGAAACTCAGGATCTTTCCAGTAATACTTGGGATGTACGCCACCTGATGCAAATGCAGCAAAGTGCAGTGTGTAATTACATGCAGATATAAGCAGAAAAACCACCGTAATCAGGTTAATCGCGTAACTATCAAAGTATCCGATGCTGGCATCGTGGGTAGAGAAGCCACCAATGGCAATGGTGGAAAAGCTGTGACTGATGGCGTCAAATGGCGTCATACCAGCTAACCAAAAAGCCGAAGCACAGGCGATAGTCAGGCTCAAATAGATGTACCAAAGCGCCTTAGCAGTTTCTGCTATGCGCGGCGTCACTTTAGTATCCTTGACTGGACCTGGGATCTCGGCGCGGTAAAGCTGCATACCACCGATGCCAAGTACTGGCAAAATCGCCACCGCTAATACGATGATTCCCATACCGCCGAACCACTGCAGTAACTGTCGATAGAATAGAATCGCTTTAGGTAACTCATCCAAACCAACAATAACGGTCGCCCCGGTCGTCGTGAGAGCAGAAAACGATTCAAAAAACGCATCTGTCACTGAGACGTTCGGATTGTCAGCAATGAGAAAGGGGATCGAGCCTGCACTGCCAAGTACTGTCCAGAATAAGACGACAATAAGAAAGCCATCTCGAGCTTTAAGCTCGTGCTTATACCTGCGGTTTGGGTACCAACAAACGGCCCCACAAAACAGCAGAACAAAAAATGTCGTGACAAAAGGCACACCAGCACCATCTCGATAGATCAGCGCAACGAGTGCTGGCGCAAGCATAGTGACACTAAAGAGTGCGAGCAGTAGCCCGACGATTCGAATAATTGAACGAAATTGCATGGATAAATTGACTAGCGAAGCTGTCCCTGTTGCTTCCTGTTTTTCATTATTGTCCGTCTAGCGGAGTGACAATTGCCTTTGCCCCGCTTTTATTGATGATTGCTTGGGTAAACGCGCTCACTTCTCGAAGCTCAATTTCCACCACTAATACCACCTGATCGCTGTATTCAGCCTCGACTTCTATTGCACCAAATTGCGGCATGATTGACTGTGCGATCGGCATAAACCCATAGTCTAACGTTAGTCTGAGCTTTGTGGTTATTTTTTTCTCAATAGTTTGAAGCAGCTTGAGCGCTTGTTGAACCCCACCCCCATACGCTTTAACCAAGCCGCCTGTACCTAACTTGATTCCACCAGAGTATCGCGTGACCACAGCCATGATCTCCCCCACCCCAGATCCAGACAGCTGCGCCAGGATTGGTTTGCCTGCTGTTCCGGACGGCTCCCCATCATCACTAAAGCCCCATTTCATTGAATCTTCCGGGCGACCAGCAACAAAGCCCCAACAGTTATGTCTGGCATCAGCGTGTTTAGCTTTGATTTGATCAACAAATGCTTTTGCAGCTTCGATACTTGGCGTGTGTGCCAAATAAGTAATGAAGACGCTCTTTTTAATTTCTTCTTCAAATTGAGCGGGCTCTGCTGGGATCAGATAAGGCTTGTCATTCATAGGATTATGGATTCATGTCTATTTGCCTGAAGTCTATCACGAGTGTGATTTACCCGTCGCATAAGATCTGCCACAGCGCACAATGTTAAACACTTGTTTAAAAAATGTATTGAAATTAGACAATCCACGATCCAAACTAACTTTACTGGTCAAACCAGAACAAAAATAAAACGACTTCCTCGATACCTATTTGCCGAGGTACACGGCGTCGTTGAAATAGGTATACAGACAATCCACGATTGTATGTCATGGAGATAGACAATGATTTACCAAGCCGAAACCCTACAGGTAAAGGAAATACAAGATGGTATTGCAGAGCTAAGCTTCTGCTCTCCAAAATCCGTCAACAAACTCGACCTAGCGACATTAGAATCGCTAGATAAAGCTCTTGATGCGCTCATTGCCCATCAAGGCCTCAAGGGGTTGTTGCTCACTTCAGATAAAGACGCATTCATTGTAGGCGCAGACATTACCGAGTTTTTAGGTCTGTTTGCTAAAACGGATGCCGAGCTCGACCAATGGCTGCAATTTGCTAATAGCATCTTTAACAAATTAGAAGACTTACCCGTTCCGACCATCTCAGTGATCAAAGGCCACGCTCTTGGTGGCGGTTGTGAATGTGTGCTAGCAACAGACATGCGTATTGGTGACAAAACCACCAGCATCGGCCTACCAGAAACGAAACTGGGAATCATGCCTGGCTTTGGTGGTTGTGTACGCTTACCTCGCGTTATTGGCGCAGACAGCGCAATGGAAATCATCACCCAAGGTAAAGCATGCCGTGCGGATGAAGCATTGAAAATTGGCTTACTCGATGCAGTTGTAGAGACTGATGCTTTATACGAATCAGCACTACAAACTCTTAACTCTGCAATTAACGAGAAACTTGACTGGCAAGCACGCCGAGCACAGAAAACATCTCCGCTAACGCTGAGTAAGCTTGAATCAATGATGAGTTTCACCATGGCGAAGGGTCTGGTGGCACAAAAAGCAGGCCCTCACTACCCTGCCCCAATGACAGCCGTTATCACGATTGAAGAAGGTGCTCGCTTTGCACGTAATGAAGCGTTAGACATTGAACGTAAGCACTTCGTGAAATTGGCTAAATCGGAAGAAGCAAAATCACTCGTTGGCCTATTCCTTAATGATCAATACATCAAAGGCATTGCGAAAAAAGCAGCGAAGTCAGCAAGTAAAGACACGCAACGTGCAGCCGTGTTAGGTGCAGGTATCATGGGTGGCGGCATTGCTTACCAATCAGCGCTAAAAGGTGTGCCTGTCATAATGAAAGACATCGCGCAAGCGTCGCTCGACCTAGGCATGACTGAAGCATCTAAGCTGCTGAATAAACGCTTATCTCGCGGTCGCATTGATGGCTTTAAGATGGCGGGTATTTTAGCGTCAATCACACCGAGCCTACATTACGCAGGTATTGAAAACTCTGATGTGATTGTTGAAGCTGTCGTTGAAAACCCGAAAGTAAAAGCAGCAGTTTTAAGTGAAGTTGAATCCCATGTCGGTGACGACACCGTTATCACCTCAAACACCTCGACGATTCCTATCAACCTATTGGCAAAATCACTAAAACGCCCAGAAAACTTCTGTGGTATGCACTTCTTCAACCCAGTGCATCGTATGCCTCTTGTTGAGATCATCCGTGGTGAGCATACCTCTGATGAAACCATCAATCGTGTTGTGGCGTATGCTGCGAAAATGGGCAAATCACCAATTGTCGTTAATGACTGCCCAGGGTTCTTCGTTAACCGCGTATTGTTCCCATACTTTGGCGGCTTCAGCATGCTACTTCGTGATGGTGCTGACTTTACGAAAATCGACAAAGTCATGGAGCGTAAATTTGGCTGGCCGATGGGACCGGCGTACTTGCTTGACGTAGTCGGCATTGATACCGCGCACCACGCACAAGCTGTGATGGCTGACGGTTTCCCTGAGCGTATGGGTAAACAAGGTCGTGATGCGATTGATGCACTGTTCGAAGCAGACAAATATGGTCAGAAAAATGGTAATGGCTTCTACAGCTACACCATAGATAAAAAAGGTAAGCCGAAGAAAACCTTCTCCGAAGCGATCTTACCGGTACTTGCTGACGTTTGTGCCGATAAGCAGGACTTTGACGATCAGACCATCATTCAACGTATGATGATTCCAATGATTAACGAAGTGGTGCTGTGCCTACAAGAAGGCATCATCGCGACTCCGCAGGAAGCAGATATGGCATTGGTTTATGGTCTTGGTTTCCCTCCATTCCGCGGTGGCGTATTCCGCTATCTAGACAGCGTGGGTATTGCTGAATACGTTGAAATGGCAAAACAACACGCCGAGCTAGGTGCGATGTACCAAGTACCGCAAATGCTGATTGATATGGCGGCGAAAGGTGAAAGCTTTTACGGTGCACAACAGCAAGGTTCTATCTAAGGAGGGATTCTAAAATGACTAATCAAACAAGAAATGTTGTCGTAGTCGATTGTCTACGTACTCCAATGGGTCGCTCTAAAGGTGGTGCTTTCCGTCATACACGAGCAGAAGATCTATCTGCGCGCCTAATGAAAGGCATTCTTGCGCGTAACCCACAAGTGAACCCAAGCGAGATTGAAGACATCTACTGGGGCTGTGTACAGCAAACACTAGAGCAAGGCTTTAACGTTGCACGTAATGCGGCGCTGCTTGCTGGTCTGCCGATTGAAATTGGCGCCGTGACGGTGAACCGCTTGTGTGGCTCATCAATGCAAGCGCTTCACGACGGTACACGTGCCATCATGACTGGCGATGCTGAAATCTGCCTAATTGGTGGTGTTGAGCACATGGGGCATGTGCCAATGAACCACGGTGTAGACTTTCACCCAGGTATGTCAAAGAACGTAGCAAAAGCTGCGGGCATGATGGGCTTAACGGCTGAAATGCTTGGTAAATTACATGGTATTAGCCGTGAGCAACAAGACGAGTTTGCCGCTCGCTCTCACGCTCGTGCGCACGCAGCAACCGTAGAGGGTCGTTTTAAAAACGAAATTCTACCAATTGAAGGCCACGCAGCAGACGGCACACTGTTCACTCTGGATTACGACGAAGTGATTCGCCCTGAAACATCCGTTGAAGGTCTATCTCAACTTCGCCCAGTGTTCGACCCTGCAAACGGTACAGTAACAGCCGGTACTTCATCGGCGCTGTCCGATGGTGCATCAGCGATGTTGATCATGAGTGAAGAGAAAGCTAATGAGCTTGGTTTGAAGATTCGTGCACGTATTAAAGGCATGGCCATTGCGGGCTGCGATCCTTCTATTATGGGTTACGGTCCTGTACCTGCGACGAAAAAAGCGCTCAAGCGTGCCGGTCTTTCAATTGAAGACATGGATGTGGTTGAGCTAAACGAAGCATTTGCCGCGCAGTCTCTGCCGTGTGCTAAAGACTTAGGCCTGCTTGATGTTATGGATGAGAAGGTCAACCTTAACGGTGGTGCGATAGCATTGGGTCATCCACTAGGCTGTTCTGGTTCACGTATCTCAACAACGTTGATCAACCTAATGGAAGCGAAAGACGCGAAATACGGTCTGGCCACCATGTGTATCGGTTTGGGTCAGGGCATTGCGACAGTATTTGAACGACCATAACAGTTCAAGACGTTGTTGTAGTGATCGAGCCAACAATCATAAGCAAATGAACTAGTACTAAAATTTTTAGTATTACACTTAAGGGCGACAATTGATGTCGCCCTTTGTTTTACATCAAACATGCATGAAGAGCATACATTAAATGCTCAAGTTTCATTTTATTCATAGACAAAGAAGACATACACTTAGACCAGTTAATATCTTGCTGCATGTGACCCAGAGTCATGCTACCGCACAATCGGAGAACCTTATGTTTAATGCTCTAGTTCTAAATCAAGAAGACAAACGTACTATCGCTAACATCGAGCAAATCGATGAAACACAACTGCCTGAAGGCGACGTTCTGATTGACGTTGATTACTCATCGTTAAACTACAAAGACGGTCTTGCGATCACAGGTAAAGGTAAAATCATCCGTAACTTCCCGATGGTGCCAGGTATTGACCTAGCAGGTACGGTAGTAAGCTCAGAAGACGACCGCTACCAAGCTGGTGACAAAGTTGTCCTTACTGGCTGGGGCGTGGGTGAAAACCACTGGGGTGGTATGTCTCAGCGTGCTCGTCTAAAAGCGGATTGGCTAGTACCACTACCAAAAGGTCTAGACAGCAAGAAAGCAATGATGGTTGGTACTGCTGGCTTCACTGGTATGCTGTGTGTTCAAGCACTGCTTGATGCATGCATCAAACCTGAAAATGGCGAAATCCTAGTAACTGGCGCAAGTGGCGGTGTAGGCTCAGTCGCAGTAACGCTTCTAGCACAGCTTGGCTACAAAGTTGCTGCAGTGACAGGTCGTGTAGAGAAAAACGGCCCGCTACTTGAAAAACTAGGTGCTAGCCGCATCATCGACCGTACTGAATTTGAAGAACCAGCACGTCCGCTTGAAAAACAAGTATGGGCAGGTGCGGTTGATACTGTAGGCAGCAAAGTACTAGCAAAAGTATTGGCGCAAATGGATTACAACAGTGCAGTTGCAGCTTGTGGTCTTGCAGGTGGTTTTGATCTACCAACCACAGTGATGCCGTTCATCCTACGTAATGTTCGCCTACAAGGTGTGGACTCAGTAATGTGCCCAACAAAGAAACGTATCGCTGCATGGGAAAAGCTGGTCGAGCTACTACCAGACAGCTACTTCGAGCAAGCGTGTACTGAAGTTGCTCTTGCTGAAGCACCGAAATATGCAGAAGACATCACCAACGGTCAAGTAACGGGTCGTGTGGTTATCAAGCTATAAACACTGACTCAGTGTAAACAGACGAAGAGCCGGCATTGCTGGCTCTTTTTTGTTAGCAGTTCAGTCCCATATCTTCGATACGTTTAGCTATCAGACGGCTACACTCTTCACGCACAATCGTTCTTAACCATTCTTGAGCGGGAGAATGCTCGCAACGCGCATGCCAAATCATCGAGTATTCAAACGGCGTGAATTGGAATGGTAACGGTTTCACCACCAAGTCATAACGCTCGGCAACCAGATACGCCAAGTCCGCTGGCACTGTGATGATAATTGGCAAGGTATCCATGATCGCCAATGCGGCTTCTAAATGATAAGCCCGCAGAACCATTTTACGCTTAGGTTTCTCCATCAAAGCTTGTTCGATCAGTGCCTTAACACCATCACTGATGGCGATCATGGCATGTGGATGACTCAGATAATCATCCAAGCTCATTTCTTTATTCGCTAATGGATGCTGTTTTGAAAGCATACACAGCACCCCCACTCGCCCCAACACTTCACTGCGTAGAGGCTCCACCGGGCCTGTCGGGCGACAAATCGCTAAGTCTGCACCTTCATAAGTGAGCTGATCTGATAAACGGTCGTGTTGCAGTGGTAAGAAGTTGAAAGACACATTTGGTGCTTCTTGGTAAATTCTCGGCAAAGCGAACGGTAATATCGTTTGCATGGCATAATCGGTGGTCACGATGTTGAAAGTCTGTACGCATTGCAATGGGTCAAACTCAACCGGAGATAACAACTGACGTAAAGACTCTAATGGCTCGCCCAATGAGCGATCGATCTCTAACGCTTTCTGAGTTGGGATCAAATGCTGTCCCTGACGAGTAAACAGCGGGTCTCCCAATAAGTCGCGTAGACGACCAAGCACACGACTCATTGCCGATTGACTCAAGTTCAGACGTGTTGCCGCCTTACTGACACTGTTTTCTTCTATCAGTACTCGCAACGCAACCAGTAAATTTAAATCTCGGCGATAGATATCTTCCAGTTCCACGAATTAGCCACTTATTTTGTATGTGTTTGGGTAAATTGTACTCTTTAGGCAAAAAAAATCCCGCCTTTCAGCGGGGAAGCCCAAGAAAAATGGGGATAGTGTCGGAATGAAGTGTCGGTAAAAAATAGGTGAGCGTTATTAAAAGCATTCTGATCCAAGCAAGAAGCGCTAATTTTCTTGCTCAGATGCGCCAGACCATCTGCGCATCTCGATCCAAATCCCAATAATAGTGGCAACCATGCCTACGAGAGGCGTCAAAGAGGTGTCAGCTGGCGTCCTAAGTACCAATGCACAGAACGAGATAAAACACAGCACTGAGTAAATCGTAAGTCTGTCTAACGCTGTTAACATTGCCTCTCCCTTGCCAGTTGTTACCAAATTGTTAATTTAAGGTAAAACAAAAAATTCGGTTTGCCAAGTGGTTATTGAATATTTTTTCAACGAAAGTAAAATTCAACGCTCAGTTAGTTACGAGAATCACACTATGAGCTTTAATCCTGAACTGGCAAACAAGACATTAGAGGCGCAAGGACTGCGCTGCCCAGAGCCAGTGATGATGGTCAGGAAGACAATTCGCAACATGCAAGATGGTGAGATTTTGCTGGTCAAAGCAGACGATCCATCCACAACTCGAGACATTCCGAGTTTCTGCCGCTTTATGGACCACCAATTAGTTGCGGCACAAACGGAGCAAGTTCCGTATCAGTACCTGATCAAGAAAGGATTGGAATAATCTGGTCGAACTAAAAACGGCAGCCTATATTGGCTGCCGTTTGTTTATTCGTCGTATTCGAGTGTGCGAACTTCTGATTGGAGCTTGTTAAGTTGTTTCTTCATTGCCCGCATCTCTTCATGCATAGGAATGATGTGAGCGACACGAATCCACGCTTCTACTGTCAATCCAGTAAGAACGAACGATCCTGCTACAATCGGTAACCACATATCAGTTAGCACCATCGCTAGTAAACACAGCGCTAAACCAAAAGTGAATAAATAACTCTGACTCTTCGGGGACATCCCCATGTAACGTGTAAGCATAAACTTGCCCTCTCGCTATCATTCACACCATTAAACTACCATGACAAGTATGACACTTATATGTCATCCGTCACGCAACGGAACGATTTAGAGTCAGAGTTTGAACTCGCGCAGCACGCCACTAATGATTGATAACTCACATCATTTCACGTGCAAAAAATCAGAACAGTGCAGCCCCTATTGCCAGAGCAATAAACAAAAATGCGGTGATTTTACGGATCAGCCCTAAAGGCATCTTGTCGGCCGACAATTTACCAATCAGGACCACAGGTACATTCGCCAGCAGCATACCGATTGTGGTACCGATAATCACCAAACTTAACGCATCCGCGTATTGCGCCCCTAAGATGGAAGTGGCGATCTGAGTTTTATCGCCTATCTCCGCAACGAAGAACGCGATAAAGCTGGCAATAAATGGGCCTCGATTAGAAATCTGCTCGTCATCATCCAGTTTGTCCGGGATCAGAACCCAAGCCGCCATCGCGACAAAACTGACCACCAGCACCCACTTTAAAATCTCAGGTGATAGATAGTCTGCGACAACCACACCTAACCATGCAGCCAAAGCGTGGTTGGCAATAGTTGCCAAAAAGATTGCTGCAATAATTGGGATTGGTTTTCGGTAACGACTTGCGAGTAATAGAGATAGCAATTGGGTCTTATCGCCAATTTCTGCTAACGCTACAGTAGTAATTGAAATAGCTAAAACGCTCACGACATGCTCATTGGGGCAGGGATTATTATTTTTAACCGAAGACAAACCTCACGCCCCTACCCCGGTTCGTGATGATTTGTCTAAGGTCTTGCTAAACTTGAAAGGCTTCAAGTCTCGAACGCCATGGTGATTTTGCACCAATTATGTTGACGGACGAACCAGATGAAACAGAAACTTCATCAGGTAAGCTACTCCCCAAAGACAGGCGCAATTCTAGCCACCTTTGTTGCGCTTCTCAAGAGCCAAAGCAGGCAAAAACTCCCTTTTAGGAAAAATACAGCAGATAACGCGGTAAAAATTCATTAAAGGAGAAAATCGCCCACGAATTAATCAAGATTAGCTCTACTCCCATGCTCAATATCTGGTTATACTAGATTGTTAATTTATTCAACCGTAATTACTCTTTATCGCCGTTGTTAGAGTTGAAAAACTCGGCATAGATGACGAATTAACGAGTAACAAGAGAATCGCGCGAACCTGACTTATGCAAAAATACGATATCAAAACCTTCCAGGGAATGATCCTCGCGCTGCAGGATTATTGGGCTCAAAATGGTTGTACCATTGTTCAACCGCTAGATATGGAAGTGGGTGCGGGTACCTCTCACCCAATGACCTGTCTACGAGCGCTTGGCCCAGAGCCAATGTCGACAGCTTATGTACAACCTTCACGTCGTCCTACTGATGGCCGTTACGGTGAAAACCCTAACCGTCTTCAGCACTACTACCAATTCCAAGTAGCGCTAAAACCATCGCCTGACAATATTCAAGAGTTGTACCTTGGCTCCCTTGAAGTTCTTGGTATTGACCCTCTTGTACACGACATCCGTTTCGTAGAAGACAACTGGGAAAACCCAACACTAGGCGCATGGGGTCTGGGCTGGGAAGTTTGGCTAAACGGCATGGAAGTGACTCAGTTTACTTACTTCCAGCAAGTTGGTGGTCTTGAGTGTAAGCCAGTAACTGGTGAGATCACTTACGGTATCGAACGTCTAGCAATGTACATCCAAGAAGTAGACTCTGTTTACGACCTAGTTTGGAACATCGCACCAGACGGCAGCAAAGTGACTTACGGTGACATCTTCCACCAAAACGAAGTAGAGCAATCAACTTACAACTTCGAGCACGCAGACGTTGAATTCCTATTTGGCTTCTTCGAACAGTGTGAAAAAGAGTGTAAAGAGCTACTTGAGCTTGAAAAGCCACTGCCACTACCTGCTTACGAGCGCATTCTAAAAGCCGGTCACGCATTCAACCTACTAGACGCACGTAAAGCGATCTCAGTAACTGAACGCCAACGTTACATCCTACGCATCCGCAACCTGACGAAAGCAGTTGCAGAAGCATACTACGCATCGCGTGAAGCTCTTGGCTTCCCAATGTGTAAGAAAGAACAAGCGTAAGGGGTAGAGTAACATGGCAAAAGAATTTCTAATCGAGCTAGGTACAGAAGAGCTACCACCAACGCAACTTCGCACTCTAGCTGAAGCATTCGCAGCAAACTTCGAAGCAGAACTAAAAGGCGCTGAGCTTGCTCACGAAGGCGTGAAATGGTTCGCGGCACCTCGTCGTCTTGCACTTAAAGTCGCAGCACTAGCAGACAGCCAGTCTGACAAAGTTGTTGAAAAACGTGGTCCTGCGGTTTCTGCAGCGTTTGACGCGGAAGGCAACCCAACAAAAGCGGCTCAAGGCTGGGCACGCGGTTGTGGCATCACGGTTGACCAAGCAGAGCGCATGGTTACAGACAAAGGTGAATGGCTACTGTTCAAACAAGAAGTGAAAGGTCAGCCAACGTCTGAGATCGTCGTTGAACTTGCAGCGAAAGCACTAGCAAACCTACCTATCGCAAAACCAATGCGCTGGGGTAACAAAACAACTCAGTTCATCCGTCCAGTTAAGACGCTAACCATGCTAATGGGCAGCGACCTAATCGAAGGCGAGATCCTTGGTGTCGCTTCAGACCGCACTATCCGTGGTCACCGCTTCATGGGTGAGCAAGAGTTCACTATCGATTCTGCTGAGCAATACCCTGCGATTCTAGAAGAGCGCGGTAAAGTAATGGCAGATTACGAAGCGCGTAAAGCAATCATCCTAGCTGACGCACAAAAAGCGGCAGCAGCGGTTGGCGGTATCGCTGACCTAGAAGATGACCTAGTAGAAGAAGTAACGTCTCTGGTTGAATGGCCAGTGGTACTAACAGCGAAGTTTGAAGAAGAGTTCCTAAAAGTGCCTTCTGAAGCGTTGGTATACACCATGAAAGGTGACCAAAAATACTTCCCTGTTTACGACGAAAACAAGAAGCTACTACCTAACTTCATCTTCGTATCGAACATCGAATCAAAAGAGCCTCGTTACGTAATCGAAGGTAACGAGAAAGTAGTTCGCCCTCGTCTTGCTGACGCAGAGTTCTTCTTCAACACAGACCGTAAGCGTCCGCTTATCGACCGTCTGCCTGAACTAGAGCAAGCGATCTTCCAAAAGCAACTGGGTACGATCAAAGACAAAACAGACCGCATCACAGAACTTGCTGGCTACATTGCTGAGCAAATCGGTGCTGACGTTGAGAAATCAAAGCGTGCTGGTCTACTAGCAAAATGTGACCTAATGACCTCAATGGTATTCGAATTCACGGATACTCAAGGTGTTATGGGTATGCACTATGCTCGCCACGACGGTGAAGCAGAAGAAGTTGCAGTAGCACTGAACGAGCAATACATGCCTCGTTTCGCAGGTGATGAACTGCCATCAAACGGCGTTTCAACTGCAGTTGCAATGGCAGACAAGCTAGACACTATCGTAGGTATCTTCGGTATTGGTCAAGCGCCTAAAGGCAGCGACCCATTCGCACTACGCCGCGCATCTCTAGGTGTACTACGTATCATCGTTGAATACGGCTACAACCTAGATCTTGTTGACCTAGTAGCGAAAGCGAAGTCACTATTTGGTGAGCGTCTAACCAACGACAATGTTGAACAAGACGTTATCGAGTTCATGCTTGGTCGTTTCCGTGCTTGGTACCAAGACGAAGGCTTCAGTGTAGACATCATTCAAGCAGTTCTAGCGCGTCGTCCTACAAAACCAGCAGACTT
This sequence comes from Vibrio sp. 970, assembly GCF_033339075.1. Taxonomy (NCBI): domain Bacteria; kingdom Pseudomonadati; phylum Pseudomonadota; class Gammaproteobacteria; order Vibrionales; family Vibrionaceae; genus Vibrio; species Vibrio sp. 970. The sequence continues at coordinate 68,179 of NZ_JAWOTW010000019.1, read as the reverse complement.
TGACCAACGAGTTAAAGCGGTTTCTCACTTCCGTGAACTAGAAGCAGCTGAGTCTCTAGCAGCAGCGAACAAACGTGTAGGTAACATCCTAGCGAAATTCGACGGCGAACTAGCAGCAGACATCGACCTAGCACTTCTACAAGAAGACGCAGAGAAAACACTAGCAGAAAGCGTTGAAGTAATGACAGAAGCGCTAGAGCCAGCATTTGCTACAGGTAACTACCAAGAAGCCCTAAGCAAGCTAGCTGACCTACGTGAACCAGTTGATGCGTTCTTTGATAACGTAATGGTAATGGCAGACGACGAAGCACTTAAGAAAAACCGTCTGACACTACTGAACAACCTGCGTAACCTGTTCCTACAGATCGCAGACATTTCTTTGCTTCAAAAGTAATTCATTACTCTTCGAAGTGATTAAGAAATAAGTAAAAGGGAAGCAGATGCTTCCCTTTTTTGTTGCCTTCAAACCGATGAAGGTGACGCTTATTATTCATTTTGTGAACAAGACTAAAATTTGTAGGGTGAGACGCGTTTAACTTGTTGGTATAGAGCTCGGATTGTAGAGGCACAGTTTTGCTATAACTGGACTGTTTATTCGGGGGAAGGACACAATGAAAAAAACAATTCTCGCACTCTCTATCGGTCTACTGAGCGCCTGCAGCCAGATTCCAGAAAATGCCATCGTATTAAGCGTTGGTGATGATACCGCTGTTTTTGAGGAAAACTCACAGGGCTTACTTGTCGCCGAGCAAAAACTCGAAAAAGGCAGCTACACCTTTACCATTGCCGACAGTAATCAAAGCTGTGGAAGTAGCTTTGCCCTAGCAGAAGAAGATCGCATTAAGTTCAATCGTCCATTAAAAATGGATAACTGCGCCACTGATGCACAAATGCCGCTGCGCATCTTCAAAGCCAATACCTATCAATTTACGCTCAATCCAACCACCAATGAGCTGACGGTAAAAATCAAACCAAAACAGAGTCAGGACATCACCTACTCTTGCCCTGTCGCAACTGACGCGCCAAAAACCATCAACGTTACTCAAACCTTTAATGATGGCACTGTCGTTCGCGATGCCTTAACCGGACAAGAAACCACAGTCGCCAATGGCAGCGTCACCATGCAGCCGAGTCCTATGAGCCAAGGTCTATTGCTGCTAGAAGAAGTTGAACAGCAAGCCGACAAACCGTTCAGTTGGGACAATGCGACGGTGTACTTCGTCATGACCGACCGCTTCTACAATGGCAACCCAGACAACGACAACAGCTACGGTCGCAGCAAAGACGGAAAATATGAGATTGGTACCTTCCACGGTGGTGACTTATCGGGTCTAACGAAAAAACTCGATTACATCGAATCACTTGGTGTCAATGCTATCTGGATAACCTCACCACTGGAACAAATCCACGGCTGGGTTGGCGGCGGCGATAAAGGCGACTTTAAGCACTACGGCTACCACGGCTACTATCACCAAGATTGGACCAAGCTTGATGCCAACATGAGTACCGAAGATGAACTCAGAACCTTCGTCGATACTGCCCATAAGAAAGGTATCCGCGTGATTTGGGATGTGGTCATGAACCACACAGGTTATGCGACATTAGCAGACATGCAGGAATTCGGATTTGGTCAACTTTACCTTGATGACCAAGAAGCCAAACAAGTACTTGGTGAAAAATGGACCGACTGGCAACCAAAATCAGGACAAAGCTGGCACAGCTTTAACGACTACATCAAATACGGTGATAGCGAAGCGTGGGAAAAATGGTGGGGCAAAGATTGGATTCGCACCGACATTGGCGATTACGATGCGCCGGGCTACAACGACATCACCATGTCTTTGAACTACCTACCGGATCTCAAAACCGAATCGACGCAGAAAACCGGACTACCAAACTTCTTCCGCAATAAATACACCAATGCGCAAGATGAACTGCAAACCCCGCGTGAGCATCTGATTACGTGGTTATCCGACTGGGTACGTGATTACGGCATTGATGGCTTCCGCGTCGATACCGCCAAACACGTTGAGATGGAAGCGTGGGCAGAGCTCAAAGCAAGTACCACTCAAGCCCTCGCCGAATGGAAACAAAACCACCCCGACAAAGCACTAGACGATCTGCCATTTTGGATGACCGGCGAAGTGTGGGCACACAGCGTGGTGAAGAGCCCGTATTTCGATAACGGCTTCGATTCGATCATCAACTTCGAGTTCCAATCTGACGTGGCTCCAAAAGCGCTAAAGTGTTTCGCTCAACTTGATAATGATTACCGCCGCTATGCAGAACGTATTAACTCCGATCCTGAGTTCAACGTGTTGAGTTACCTGTCTTCGCACGATACTCAACTGTTTTGGTCGGCACGCAGCCGCAGCTTTGATGACCAAGCTCGCGCCGCCAATGCGTTAATGCTGGCACCGGGTGCAGTACAAATCTACTATGGCGATGAGATAGCTCGTGATTTTGGCATTACTGGTTCAGACGCCCACCAAGGCACACGCTCAGATATGCCATGGGATAAGATTCATGGCGAGCGTGAGGATCTACTGCAACATTGGCAAAAGTTGGGCGAATTCCGTAAACGCCACCCAGCGGTAGCTCAAGGTAAGCACATCACTCGCAACCAAGAAGGTTATTACGCGTTTGAACGCCAATACCAAGACGACAAGGTGTTGATTGTTTACACCGGTGAGTAAATCACACTCTCTCCACCAGCAAGGGAAGCATAAGCTTCCCTTTTTTATTGTTCTTTTTGCCCTTTTGTCTCGTTCCTCTGGTCTGATGACGCACTTTTTTCTTTTTCGGCTTAATTCACACTTTGCGTTAATTACACATTGAGGTAAGGTCAAGGATTACTCGATAAGCCGATAAAACATCGGCATAAACATACACAAAGCAATCACAATGAATTAGGTATAAGTCAGCATGCAGTTCTCAAAGTTTGGTGAAAAATTTAATCAGTATTCAGGTATTACGCAGTTAATGGACGATTTGAATGATGGTCTGCGCACACCAGGTGCCATCATGCTCGGTGGAGGTAATCCTGCCGCCATTCCTGCCATGCTCGATTACTTTCACCAAGCCAGTGAGGAAATGCTCGCCAGTGGGGAGCTCGTCGCCGCCCTCGCCAACTACGATGGCCCGCAGGGTAAAGACGCGTTCGTCAAAGCGCTAGCTCAGTTATTCCGTGAAACTTACGGCTGGGATATTTCCGAAAAGAACATCAGCCTAACTAACGGTAGCCAGAGTGGCTTCTTCTACTTGTTCAACTTGTTGGCAGGTAAACAGCCAGACGGTTCGCACAAGAAAGTGCTACTGCCTATCGCACCTGAATACATCGGTTATGGTGATGCTGGCATTGATGAAGATATCTTTATCTCTTACCACCCAGAAATCGAGCTGTTAGATAACGGTCTGTTTAAATACCACGTCGATTTTGAGCAGCTAACCGTCGACGACTCTGTTGCGGCAATCTGTGCATCTCGTCCAACCAACCCAACGGGTAATGTACTGACAGACGAAGAAGTACGTAAGCTGGACAAGCTAGCACGTGAGAACAACATCCCGCTGATCATCGATAACGCCTACGGTCTACCTTTCCCGAACATCATCTTTGAAGATGTCGAACCGTTCTGGAATGAAAACACCATCCTATGCATGAGCCTATCTAAGCTTGGTTTACCGGGCGTGCGTTGTGGCATTGTGATTGCGAGTGAAGAAATCACGCAAGCATTAACCAATATGAACGGCATCATCAGCCTAGCGCCGGGCAGTGTTGGTCCAGCGCTGGCAAACCATATAATTGGCAAAGGTGATCTGCTTAAACTGAGTTCAGAGGTGATTAAGCCGTTCTACAAGCAAAAATCACAACGAGCGGTTGAACTGCTCCAACAAGCAGTTACCGATGAGCGATTCCGCATCCACAAGCCGGAAGGCGCTATCTTCTTGTGGTTATGGTTTGATGAACTGCCAATCACAACAATGGAACTGTACCAACGCTTGAAAGCGCGTGGCGTATTGATTGTCCCTGGTGAATATTTCTTTATTGGTCAGCAAGACGAGTGGGATCACGCGCACCAATGCCTGCGTATGAACTACGTTCAAGATGATGAGATGATGCAAAAAGGCATTGCGATTATCGCTGAAGAAGTGGAAAAGGCTTACCGCGAAGGTAAATAGACGGATTGAACTCAGCCGTTCTTCTCTTTGAAATTACAGCTTTAAAATAGCGGATTTGAAAACCCCAAACTAAAAAGAGCGCCCATATGGCGCTCTTTCTCATTCTATAACCGGGTGGTTAACTGATTAGTTGTTCTCAATCAGGTTGTTGCCACCGATAGCAATCTTACGTGGTTGCATGGCTTCAGGGATTTCACGAACTAAATCGATATGAAGCAGACCGTTTTCCATTGATGCACCCACGACTTTTACGTAATCCGCTAGCTGGAATTTACGTTCAAAATCACGTTCTGCAATACCTTGGTAAACGTAGTTTTTGCCTTCTTCTGCTTTACGTTCGCCCTTCACAATCAACATGTTTTCGTTTTGAGTCAGATCGAGCTGTTCTTCAGCAAAGCCAGCAACGGCCATAGTAATACGGTAGTTGTGCTCGTCTTTTTGCTCAATGTTGTATGGAGGGTAACCGCCAGAAGTATTTTTCGCTGTATTCGCTTCCATCAGGTTTAGCAGACGATCAAAGCCAATTGCATTACGGTATAGTGGTGAGAAATCTACATTACGCATAAATCTATCCTCTTAATTAAGCAATAGTCTTAGTTCAGATGAGTTCAATCCTACTGGCGTGTTTATGCAAAAACCAACGCCGAACTAAGAGATTCTTATCATTCCACTGGCCTTGGTTTGGCTCGGAGACATGATATTGAATCTAAAGGTTTAAGTTGTGTGCTAAAACGCCATATCCTCTTCTGAGCGATCTCGTTTTAGCGATTTCAGAGGGCTGGTCTTCTAGTCTCTAGCAAGCCAGTCACCCTCTTCATAACTAGATATAAGGTCGTCAAAAATGACTTTCAAGGGAAAAAACAAAAAATTTTTAAAGCATCCACTATCCCCTTGAACAGCTTAGTTCCTCATCACTTCGCGATCAGTGATAAAAAGCCCGCCGTTCTGGAGGGCTCAATCTACACTTTACTTGCGGGAGGATTTACGCGCTTTTACAACGCCCTTTTCTGCCGCCTTTTCCTGCTTTAGTTTGCGCTTTTCTTTTAGACTCAACTGCGGTTGTTTCTTTTCTTTCTTACTCATGACTTCACCTCTATTTATTGGCACAACAGACAACCACACAGCATTTTCTGAGCTGGTGGTTGCGATTGATGAACAATTTCAGTAATCACAAAGCAGCGTCGCTGATTAAAAATTTCCACTTCGAGCGCATCATTTTTAGCTCGACCTAATAGTCGAGACCCCAAATAAGAATCGACCGCGAGCATACCTGTCATGGGTTGCCCCTTGCGCGAGCTGACCAATGTCATGCGATATTGATAGGCGCGTTCAACATCCACTAAGCGAACCGTGTCCCCAACCGCAATACGAGTTCGGTTACGGCAATGGGCTTGTTGCTCGCAGGTTTCAAATAGCGATAACAACCTTAGTGGTGATTGATAGGTTAAAAAGCGACTGGTTAACCACCAAGTTCGCAGCGCCAAGCAGTACGCTGAGAACCAGCGTTCAAACATGATTATTTCCTTCTTAATGCCTTGTCTTACAAATAAATTCAGTGCATTGAACCGGAAGTGCATCACTTCCGGCTTAGTTCAGGAAAGTCATCACCATTTTCTTAGTCTCCTTATTCATCAGCTCTTCAGCACTATAGCGAGCAGAAAAAAGAAAGCAAAAACGCTCAAGCGAACAAAATGGCGAGAAAAAAAGAAAACAGAAATAAAATGGCAGGCTTGATCGGGTTGTTGGCAGTTAGTACCAGAAAAACATCCGCTTTAGCAGAAAGTGGCGATTTTAGCTGGTGGTACAACAAAAAAAGCAGCGATTTCTCGCTGCTTTTTACTATCACGAACAGTGTCGTTATACGTCTAGGTTCGCTACTTTCAGTGCGTTCTCTTCGATGAAGTTACGACGAGGTTCTACTTGGTCACCCATTAGCGTAGTGAACAGTTGATCTGCGCCTACCGCATCTTCAATCGTTACCTGCATCATACGACGAGTTTCTGGGTCCATGGTGGTTTCCCAAAGTTGGTCTGGGTTCATCTCACCTAGACCTTTGTAGCGCTGACGGCTTAAGCCACGCATTGACTCTTTCACTAACCAGTCAAGCGCTTCTGCAAAGTTTGCCACTGGCATAGTACGCTCACCACGTTTGATGTACGCGCCTTCTTCCAGAAGTCCATCAAGTGCTTCTGATAGATCGGCCAACTTGCGGTACTCTTTCGAGTTTAGGAAGTCGATGCTAATTGCATGTTCGTGCGTCACGCCGTGAGTACGAACCACAATCTTAGGCAAGTTTAAGCCTAGCTCTTCGTGCTGCTCAACTTCGTAGCTGTACTGGCTTGCACCCACTTCTTTCGCATTCAGCTGTTCAATAAGCTGCTTCGTCCAAGCTTCCACAACTGATGCGTCATGGCATTGCTCTGGCGTTAGGCGAGGAGTGTAAATCAACTCGTTTACCAAAGCACTTGGGTAACGACGGCTCATACGTTCCGCCAGTTTAATACCCGCATTGTACTGTTGAACAAGCTTCTCTAGTGCTTCACCTGCCAATGCTGGTGCTTCTGCGTTTACGTGTAGCGATGCGTTGTCCAGAGCCAATGATACTTGGTATTGGTTCATCGCTTCTTCATCTTTGATGTACTGCTCTTGTTTGCCTTTTTTCACTTTGTATAGTGGTGGCTGAGCGATGTACACATAGCCACGCTCGATAAGCTCTGGCATTTGACGGTAGAAGAAGGTCAACAGTAGCGTACGGATGTGCGAACCATCGACATCGGCATCGGTCATGATGATGATGTTGTGGTAACGAAGCTTGTCCGGGTTGTACTCGTCACGACCGATACCACAACCAAGTGCAGTGATCAGCGTTGCTACTTCTTGCGAAGACAGCATCTTGTCGAAACGCGCTTTTTCTACGTTAAGAATCTTACCTTTTAGCGGTAGGATTGCTTGGTTCTTACGGTTACGGCCTTGTTTTGCGGAGCCGCCTGCCGAATCACCCTCCACTATGTATAGTTCAGAGAGTGCCGGATCTTTTTCCTGACAGTCTGCAAGTTTACCTGGAAGGCCAGCTAGGTCTAGTGCACCTTTACGGCGCGTCATTTCACGAGCTTTACGCGCTGCTTCACGAGCACGTGCTGCATCGATGATTTTCGAACAAACCATCTTCGCTTCTGTCGGGTTCTCAATCAGAAACTCAGACAGTTTTTCACCCATTGCAGACTCAACAGCTGATTTCACTTCAGAAGAAACCAGTTTGTCTTTTGTTTGGCTTGAGAACTTAGGATCAGGCACTTTCACCGAAACAACCGCAGTTAGACCTTCACGCGCATCGTCGCCTGAAGTCGCTGTTTTCGCTTTCTTCGAGAAACCTTCTTTATCCATAAAGCTGTTCAATGTACGTGTTAGCGCAGCACGGAAACCAGCAAGGTGAGTACCACCATCACGCTGTGGGATATTGTTGGTAAAGCAGAAGATGTTCTCTTGGAAACCATCGTTCCATTGCATCGCCACTTCAACTGAAATGCCGTCTTCACGCTCAGAGTTAAAGTGGAAGATTTTTTCGATGATTGGCGTTTTGTTGGTGTTTAGGTGATCAACGAACGCTTGAATACCACCTTCATACATGAAGTGATCATGTTTGTCCGCTTCACGTTCATCAACCAATTTGATCGACACACCAGAGTTCAGGAATGACAGTTCACGCAGGCGTTTCGCCAGAATGTCATAGTGGAACTCAGTGTTAGAGAACGTTTCGGCACTTGGCCAGAAACGAATTTGTGTACCGGTTTTATCCGTATCACCCACAACAGCTAGTGGCGCTTGAGGCTCACCATGGCGGTAGGTTTGCGTATGGATATGGCCACCACGATGAATCGTTAGCTCAACTTTCTCTGATAGTGCGTTTACTACTGAAACACCTACCCCGTGAAGACCACCCGATACTTTGTATGAGTTATCGTCGAACTTACCACCCGCGTGAAGAACCGTCATGATTACTTCTGCTGCAGAGACATTTTCCTCTGAGTGGATTTCTGTTGGAATGCCACGACCATCATCGCTAACGGAAACCGAGTTATCCTCATGAATTGTCACAACGATGTCTTTACAGTGACCTGCCAACGCTTCATCAATTGAGTTATCCACCACCTCGAAAACCATGTGGTGAAGGCCGGTGCCGTCGTCCGTATCGCCGATGTACATTCCTGGACGCTTACGTACCGCATCCAGACCCTTCAGTACCTTAATACTCGATGAATCGTAATTTTCAGACATGAGTTTCTCTCTTCTAGTTTGACTCTATCCTGCCATGTTCCACATGAAACAATTTACCGTTATCGTCCAACATATCGGCGATTTGGCTTTCAGTGATAGAGCTTACAAATACTTGTGCGCCCGTCTCTTTTAAGCAGTCAGCAAGACGCTTGCGACGTTGGCTATCTAATTCCGACGCGAAGTCATCAATTAGGTAAATGCATTGTTTACCGGCCATCTCTGTCAGGTGTTGCCCTTGCGCTACACGCAATGCACACACCATGAGTTTTAATTGACCGCGTGACAGAACATCTTCAACGGGCGTTCCGTTCACTTTAATGCGCAAATCAGCTTTGTTTGGGCCACTAAAGGTGTATCCCAATGCCTGATCACGCTCAAAATTCTTTTCTAGTATCTCGTGGTATGGAGTGTCTTTATCCCAGCCACGATAATACTTCAATTGGATCTCAAATTCTGGCAAAAATGTCTGACAGATAGTTTCTGCGACAGTTTTCATCTGCTCGATGTAACTTGCTCGCCATTGGCTGATGTTTTCAGCCAATCCTGCCATTTCCTGATCCCAATAACTGAGCTCACGATAACTATTGGCGGTTTTCAACAACGCGTTGCGCTGCTTGTTCAGGCGCTTGAACCTTCCCCATGCTTGATAAAAAGCGGGCTCGGTATGAAACACGCCCCAATCAATAAACGCACGACGATGTTTAGGGCCATCTGTCAGTAAATCAAACCCTTCTGGGTGTATCAACTGCAGAGGCAGAACTTGTGCCAACTGCGCTAATTTTTGTCCAGATTGACCGCCTATTTTAACCTCTGTTGAGCCATCACGCTGCTTATTAATGCCGATAGGTAGCTCAAATTGATCCGAGTTCAAAAAACGACCATGAACAAACAGTTCGTCACACTCATTTTGTATCACTCGTCCGGTGAGAGAGCTCTTGAATGAGCGGCCATGCCCGAGCAGATAAACCGCTTCTAAGACACTGGTTTTACCGCTGCCGTTCGGCCCGATAAGAAAGTTAAAGCCTGCTGATAACTCAATATCACAGGCTTTAATGTTTCGAAACTGCTGAATGATGAGACGAGAAAGAGGCATTCAGTTGGCTTATAGACGAATTGGCATCACCACGTACATGGCACTGTCATCGTCGGCATTTTCAATCAACGCGCTAGCGTTAGCATCCGACATCGACACACGTACATTTTCACAACGCAACGTGTTCAGAACATCAAGCACATAGCTTACGTTAAAGCCGATTTCGATGGCGTCACCTTCAAAGGTTACATCAAGCATCTCTTCCGCTTCTTCTTGTTCTGGGTTATTCGCGGTTATGCGCATTTCAGTATCAGCCAGATTCACACGCACGCCACGGAATTTTTCGTTGGAAAGAATAGCAGCACGAGAGAAGGCTTGGCGCAACTCGTCACAACTTGCTATTAGTGTCTTATTGGTGCTCTGAGGCAATACACGGCGGTAGTCAGGGAAACGACCATCAACCAACTTAGAGGTAAAAGTAAAGTTATTCACCTCAGCACGAACATTGGAGCTACCGATCTGAAGTACTACGGGCTGCTCTGGCGCATCCATCAACTTTACTAATTCTTGCACACCTTTGCGTGGCACGATGATTTGCTTCTGCGCAAAGTCCGCACCTAGCTGAGTTTGCGATACCGCCATACGGTGGCCGTCCGTCGCTACGCTGCGTAGCGTGGTGCCGTCAATTTCAAACAACATGCCGTTGAGGTAGTAACGAACGTCTTGATTCGCCATCGAGAACTGAGTTTTGTCGATCAGCGTACGTAAATCAGCTTGGCTCAGTGATACTTCCACTTCACTTTGCCAGTCTTCAATATTAGGGAAATCGTTTGCAGGAAGCGTTGCCAACGAGAAACGGCTGCGACCAGAGCGAACTTGTACGCGATCACCTTCTAATACAAATGTGATGATCGCATCGTCCGGTAAACCACGACAGATATCGAGAAACTTACGCGAAGGAACGGTAATGCTGCCCGCTTCAAAATCACCTTCTAGCGTCACTTTGCTTACTAACTCTACTTCAAGATCGGTTGCCGTCATCGACAATACGTTCTCTTCTACTTTAAGAAGTAGGTTACCCAGGATTGGCAGAGTTGGTCGGCCACCTAAAGCGCCCGAAACCTGCTGTAGCGGTTTGATTAAATGACTACGTTCAATGGTAAATTTCATGCTTGGCTCTTTACGCTGTCAGCTCAATAAATGATTTGCTTAGAATACCGTTATTCTAACCGATTACGAAGACAGGGTGCGAATCAAGTTAGAGTAATCTTCTTTAATGTCGTGGCTCTCTTCACGCAGCTGCTCAATCTTGCGACACGCATGAAGTACGGTCGTATGATCGCGGCCCCCAAACGCATCGCCAATTTCAGGCAAGCTATGGTTGGTTAGTTCTTTTGCTAACGCCATGGCCAGCTGACGAGGACGCGCTACAGAACGAGAACGACGCTTAGACAGCAAGTCCGCCACTTTAATCTTGTAGTATTCCGCCACGGTCTTTTGAATGTTATCGATCGTCACCAGCTTCTCTTGTAGAGCAAGCAGATCGCGCAGCGCTTCACGAACAAAATCAATCGTAATTGGACGACCAGTAAAGTTCGCGTTCGCGATAACACGGTTCAGTGCACCTTCGAGCTCACGAACGTTCGAACGCAGACGCTTGGCAATGAAGAATGCCACTTCATCAGCAAGGTGGATTTGGTGATCTTCGGCTTTTTTCATCAAGATCGCCACACGCGTTTCAAGCTCAGGTGGCTCGATCGCAACAGTAAGACCCCAACCAAAGCGAGATTTAAGACGATCTTCAACGCCATTAATTTCTTTAGGATAACGGTCAGACGTTAGAATGATCTGCTGATTACCTTCCAATAGTGCGTTGAAGGTATGGAAGAATTCTTCTTGTGAACGTTCTTTATTAGCAAAGAATTGGATGTCATCGATAAGGAGCGCATCCACGCTGCGGTAGTAGCGTTTGAATTCTTCAATCGCATTGTTTTGCAGCGCTTTCACCATGTCTTGCACAAAACGTTCTGAGTGCATGTAGACCACTTTTGCGTTCGGGTTGTTATCCACAATCGCGTTACCCACCGCATGCAATAAGTGGGTTTTACCCAAACCCGTGCCGCCGTATAGGAATAGTGGGTTGTAAGCTGCACCTGGGTTATCCGATACCTGACGCGCCGCAGCCAAACCCAGTTGGTTCGACTTACCTTCAACAAAGTTGTCGAATTTGTGTTTTGGGTTCATGTTTGAGCGGTGATTGATAGCCGCAATCGCTTGAGCGTCGTCATCCCAGGTTTTGTGTACTGGCTTACGCGCCTGTAATTGCGCAGGTGCAGATGACTCCGCAGCCACATCTGCAGGCGTACGTGTCGGCGCTGGTTTTGGTGCAGAGACAGGTCGGCTCCCCACTTCAAAACGTAAGTTAGGAATATCGCCACCGCAGTATTCCTGCAGTAAGCGAGTAATATTGTTCAGATACTTATCACGCACCCAGTCCAACACAAAGCGGTTTGGCGCGAATAGAGTGAGAGTATTGTCATTGAGCTCCGCTTGTAGCGGACGAACCCACATGCTGAATTCTGTAGCTGGTAGCTCTTCTTGAAGCTGCTGCAAACATTGCAGCCAAAGCGAAGATGACACGGTGCCCCCACTGAGTAATTGAATTATCGGAAAAGACTGGCAATTTTACCTGTTGATAACCAAGATCGCCAGCGATTGATCGACGATCCAGTGAATAAGATCCAAGTTATTCACAATTATTTCTGCAAACTTGATGAGATCAACACACCTTGCCCCAAATTTGCCCACACAACGATCCACAATTGGGCAAAATTCACAAGATCGAGCGATTGGTGATAAGTCTGTGTATTATTTTATTCCCAATGCTGATTTTGTCGATCATTTCGCTAGGTTCAGTTCGCATTTTCGTCACATTTAACATTCTTCTTCTATTATCTAATAACTCACAGGTCTAGGTTATTGCTCTTGGTTATTTATTTAATTGAGCTAACTAACAGTAGTATTTCCAACCATAAAATTATGGAGATGTATTATGAAAAACTGGATTAAGGTTGCCGTTGCAGCCATTGCACTGTCGGCAGCAACCGTACAAGCCGCTACTGAAGTCAAAGTTGGTATGTCAGGTCGCTACTTCCCGTTTACTTTTGTAAAGCAAGACAAGCTACAAGGCTTTGAAGTCGACATGTGGGATGAAATCGGTAAACGTAACGATTACAAAATCGAATACGTAACAGCCAACTTCTCTGGTTTATTTGGTCTTTTAGAAACTGGTCGTATCGATACGATCTCCAACCAAATCACCATGACTGATGAGCGTAAAGCTAAATACCTATTTGCTGACCCTTACGTTGTAGATGGCGCACAAATTACCGTGCGTAAAGGCAACGACAGCATCAAAGGTGTTGACGATCTTGCGGGCAAAACCGTTGCGGTGAACCTAGGCTCTAACTTTGAGCAACTGCTGCGTCAATACGACAAAGACGGCAAGATCAATATTAAAACGTACGACACAGGTATCGAACATGACGTGGCGCTCGGTCGTGCAGATGCATTTGTAATGGATCGTCTTTCTGCTTTAGAACTGATTAAGAAAACTGGTCTTCCTTTGGAATTGGCAGGCGAACCGTTTGAGACCATTCAAAACGCATGGCCTTTCGTGGACAACGAGAAAGGTCGTAAGCTGCAAGAAGAAGTAAACAAAGCACTGGCTGAGATGCGCGCAGATGGTACAGTAGAGAAAATTTCCGTGAAGTGGTTTGGCGCTGACATCACGAAATAAGAACTCTTTGTACTTTAGGCCGCAAAGTGGTATCACTCTCGGACTAAAATAAACTTACGTAAAGGTGGAACTTGTTTTCCACCTTTTCTTTTCTCTAGCCTTTAGGTAAGCCGTATGGGATTTGACTTTAATTACATGTTGGAACTGCTGCCGATATTGCTGAAATATCTTGGCACAACCATGGAAATGGCGACATGGGGATTGGTGTTTTCGCTGATTTTATCCGTCATTTTAGCCAATATTCGCGTATTTAAACTGCCAGTTCTGGATCAATTAAGCCAACTGTACATCAGCTTCTTCCGTGGCACCCCACTGTTGGTTCAGCTTTTCCTGCTTTATTACGGCTTACCGCAAATTTTTCCATTGATGGTCGGTATCGACGCCTTTTCAGCAGCGGTTATCGGTTTAACGCTGCACTTTGCCGCTTATATGGCGGAAAGTATTCGTGCCGCCATTATTGGCATTGATCGCAGCCAAATGGAAGCGAGCTTATCGGTCGGTATGACGACATCCCAAGCAATGCGCCGAGTGATTTTACCTCAAGCAACGCGTGTCGCACTGCCTTCATTGATGAACTATTTCATCGATATGATCAAGTCAACGTCTCTCGCTTTCACGCTTGGTGTGGCCGAAATCATGGCGAAAGCACAGATGGAAGCCTCATCAAGTTTCCGTTTCTTTGAAGCTTTCCTTGCGGTTGCTCTTATTTACTGGGGCGTGGTGGTGATTCTGACTCGCGTACAAATCTGGGCAGAAGCAAAACTGAATAAGGCGTACGTACGATGATTAAGTTAGAAAATATTCACAAACGTTTTGGTGAGACTGAAGTGCTGAAAGGCATCGACCTCGATATTAAGCAAGGTGAGATCATCGTGATTATCGGCTCAAGTGGTACGGGTAAATCAACCTTGCTGCGTACGGTGAACTTTCTAGAACAAGCAGATGAAGGTCGTATCACGATAGATGACATCTCCGTTGATACTCAAAAACACACTAAAGCCGAAGTATTAGCGCTGCGTCGTCGAACTGGCTTTGTGTTCCAAAACTATGCCCTGTTTGCCCACATGAATGCGCGCCAGAACATTGCCGAAGGTCTAGTGACCGTTCGAGGTTGGAAAAAAGCCGATGCTCTCAAACGAGCGCAACAAATTCTGGATGACATCGGCCTTGGGGATAAAGGCGATAGTTATCCAGCGGCATTATCTGGCGGCCAACAACAACGCGTGGGTATCGGCCGAGCGATGGCGCTGCAACCAGAACTGCTGTTGTTTGACGAACCAACTTCTGCGCTGGATCCTGAATGGGTCGGTGAAGTTCTCTCATTAATGAAGAAGTTAGCTAATCAGCATCAAACCATGCTGGTGGTGACGCACGAGATGCAATTCGCGAAAGAAGTCGCTGATAGAGTGATCTTCATGGCGGAAGGCAATATCGTTGAGCAAGGTTCTCCACAGGATATCTTCGATAATCCACAAGATCCTCGTTTGAAAAAATTCCTTAACCAAGTAGGAATAGAGTAACGATCAAGCATCAGGATCGATTGATCCTTGAGATTTTACTCACACTACGTATAATCGCCCGGCCGGAATTTCGTACTCATTGAGTCATTGACACATTATGTGAGTGTGATTACAATTCCGCCTCTTTGTTGAGAGGCGTCGGTTGTCCTTCTCTATATAAAGAGCTTCTTTATATAAGAAAGCAAATACCCACGCCGGGTTTAACAAGAACCTAAAACTACTGATCAGTAAAGGTAATTATCATGAAACGCACTTTTCAACCTACAGTTCTAAAGCGCAAGCGTACTCACGGCTTCCGTGCTCGCATGGCAACTAAGAACGGTCGTAAAGTTATCAACGCACGTCGTGCAAAAGGCCGTGCGCGCCTATCAAAATAATCGCTAGTTTATTTTGAACACGTACGCGTTTAATCGGGAGTTACGTTTGTTAACTCCCGAGCATTATCAAAACGTCTTCCAGCAAGCTCATCGAGCTGGCTCGCCTCATTTCACCATCATTGCTCGCAATAACAAACTTTCTCACCCACGATTAGGTTTAGCGGTTCCCAAAAAGCAAATCAAAACGGCTGTCGGTCGTAACCGATTTAAGCGTTTGGCTCGTGAAAGCTTTCGTAACAATCAACATCAGCTTCCAAACAAAGATTTTGTTGTGATTGCGAAGAAAAGCGCGCAAGATTTAAGCAATGAGGAAATTTTTAAGTTGTTTGATAAGCTATGGCAACGCCTGTCTCGCCCTTCACGTGGATAGCCATTGGGCTCGTTTATCTGTATCGCTGGTTTATCAGCCCTTTGATTGGTCCTCGTTGCCGGTTCACACCAACCTGTTCCACTTACGCGCTAGAAGCTTTGAGAGCTCACGGTTTTGTAAAAGGATGTTGGTTATCAGGCAAACGTCTATTAAAATGCCACCCTTTGAATGAAGGGGGGTATGACCCCGTTCCACCAGTCCAAAAACAAGACAGAGATAACTAACGATGGATTCTCAACGTAATATCCTGCTCATCGGTTTGGCCCTGGTTTCTTTTTTGCTGTTTCAACAATGGCAAGTTGCAAAGAATCCAGAACCTCAAGCAGTTGAACAGGCTCAATCAAGCAGCACTCTACCTGCACCATCTTTTGCTGATGAACTTGACCCAGTTCCTGGTCAACAGCAAGCTTCTGCAAAAACTATCACAGTAACGACTGATGTTTTAACTCTGTCGATCGACACCGTTGGTGGCGATGTGGTACATGCCAACCTTAACGAATACTCTGCTGAGTTAGATTCATCAGATTCCTTTGTTCTGCTTAAAGACGCTCAAGGTCACCAATTTATCGCTCAAAGCGGTCTAGTGGGTCCTCAAGGTATCGACTTGAGCAGCACAAATCGCCCTCACTACAACGTAAGTGCAGACAGCTTCACAATGGCTGACGGTCAAGATGAACTTCGCGTTCCGATGACATTCACTGCAAACGGCATCGAATACACCAAAACTTACATCTTTAAACGCGGCAGCTACGCGCTTAATGTTGAATACGATGTAGTGAACAACTCAGGCAACAACGCAACATTTGGTATGTACGCTCACCTACGTCAAAACCTAATGGACGATGGTGGTAGCATCACAATGCCTACTTACCGTGGTGGCGCATACTCAACAGAAGATACGCGTTACAAGAAGTACAGCTTTGATGATATGCAGGATCGCAACCTGTCTCTTAACCTAGCCGATGGCCAAGGTTGGGCAGCAATGATTCAGCACTACTTTGCCGCAGCTTGGATCCCACGTAACGAACCAGGTACTAACCTATACACTCGTGTAATTGGCAACCTAGGCGACATCGGCGTTCGTATGCCGAACAAAACTATCGCAACAGGCGATCAGGCTAAGTTTGAAGCAACACTTTGGGTTGGTCCAAAACTGCAAGATGAAATGGCAGAAGTGGCACCTAACCTAGACCTAGTAGTGGACTACGGCTGGTTATGGTTCATTGCGAAGCCTCTTCATATGTTGCTTTCATTCATCCAGAGCTTTGTTGGTAACTGGGGTGTGGCAATCATCTGCCTGACCTTCATCGTTCGTGGTGCAATGTACCCACTAACAAAAGCGCAATACACGTCTATGGCGAAAATGCGTATGCTTCAGCCTAAGCTGCAAGCAATGCGTGAGCGTATCGGTGATGACCGTCAGCGCATGAGCCAAGAAATGATGGAACTGTACAAGAAAGAGAAAGTGAACCCACTAGGTGGCTGTTTACCTCTTATCCTACAGATGCCTATTTTCATCGCACTATACTGGGCACTAATGGAATCGGTTGAGCTACGTCACTCTCCATTCTTCGGTTGGATTCATGACCTTTCAGCGCAGGACCCTTACTACATCCTGCCTCTACTGATGGGTGCGTCAATGTTCCTAATCCAGAAGATGAGCCCGACAACGGTAACGGATCCAATGCAGCAGAAGATCATGACCTTTATGCCGGTTATGTTTACCTTCTTCTTCTTGTTCTTCCCATCAGGTCTCGTTCTGTACTGGTTGGTGTCGAACATCGTAACGCTTATCCAGCAAACTCTGATCTACAAAGGATTAGAGAAAAAAGGCTTACACAGCAAGTAACCTTTTAGGAAATGATTGAGAAAGGCGGCCAAAAGGTCGCCTTTTTGTTTTTGGCTGATTACAATTCAGCTAATTAATTGTGATGGCTCCCTAGGTATCTTCCCTATAGCCCAGCTCAAAAGGCAAAATTATGACTACAGATACGATTGTCGCTCAAGCGACCGCGCCTGGTCGTGGCGGTGTCGGTATTATTCGAGTTTCTGGCCCTAAAGCCAACCAAGTGGCGTTAGAAGTCACTGGCAAAACACTAAAGCCCCGCTACGCAGAGTACCTGCCGTTTAAGTCAGAAGATGGCACTGTGCTTGATCAGGGCATCGCACTGTACTTCCCTAACCCACACTCATTTACAGGTGAAGACGTACTTGAGCTGCAAGGCCATGGCGGCCCTGTCGTGATGGATATGCTGATAAAACGCATTCTAGGTATAGATGGTATTCGAGCTGCTCGCCCTGGTGAGTTCTCTGAACGCGCATTTCTGAACGATAAACTCGACCTCGCTCAAGCCGAGGCGATCGCAGACCTCATTGATGCCAGTTCTGAAGAAGCAGCAAAATCGGCACTGCAATCCTTACAGGGCGCATTTTCAGGCCGCATTAATACCTTAGTTGAGTCGCTGATTCATTTGCGTATCTATGTTGAAGCAGCCATCGACTTCCCTGAAGAAGAGATCGACTTTTTGGCCGACGGTAAAGTGGCTGGTGACCTACAAGCCATCATCGACAACCTAGATGCGGTGCGCAAAGAAGCTAACCAAGGCGCTATTATGCGTGAAGGGATGAAAGTCGTGATTGCGGGTCGTCCAAATGCGGGCAAATCAAGCCTACTGAACGCGCTATCGGGTAAAGAATCTGCAATCGTAACCGACATCGCAGGAACCACGCGTGATGTACTGCGTGAGCATATCCATATTGATGGCATGCCACTACACATCATTGATACAGCAGGTTTGCGTGATGCTTCCGATGAAGTAGAGAAAATCGGTATCGAACGCGCGTGGGATGAAATAGCCCAAGCAGACCGCGTGTTGTTCATGGTGGATGGCACGACAACCGATGCCACCGATCCGAAAGATATCTGGCCAGATTTTGTGGATCGCCTACCAGACAACATTGGTATAACTGTGATCCGTAATAAAGCGGATCAAACGGGTGAAGATATGGGGATCTGCCACGTCAATAACCCTACCCTTATCCGTTTGTCAGCGAAGACTGGTGCAGGGGTTGAAGCTCTGCGCGATCATCTCAAGGAGTGTATGGGCTTCTCTGGCAACAGTGAAGGTGGGTTTATGGCTCGTCGTCGTCATCTCGATGCATTAGAACGTGCCGCACAGCACCTTCAAATAGGCCAGGAGCAGCTTGAAGGCTATATGGCTGGTGAAATATTGGCTGAAGAGCTACGCATCACCCAACAACATCTCAATGAGATTACCGGTGAGTTCAGTTCTGACGACTTACTGGGACGAATCTTCTCTTCATTCTGTATCGGGAAGTAAATAATCGAACGCGCGGTGCTGAGCTTAACTCACACCGCGTTTCTTTTTGTACGGCAAGCCATCCATGAGCTTTAGCCGTCGCATTCAATAAGGAAGAAGTATGATCCACATTATTACAGGCAGCACGTTAGGTGGCGCAGAATACGTAGGGGATCACCTGAGTGATCTACTCAACGAGAATGGATTTGAAACAACGATCCACAACCAGCCTTCCCTCAGTGATATCGAAAATCAAGGTACGTGGTTGGTGATCACCTCTACACATGGAGCTGGTGAGTATCCTGATAATATCCAACCTTTTATCGCAGCATTACAAAATACACCGCCAAAAATGACTGATGTAAAATTTGCGGTGATTGCGATTGGTGACTCTAGCTACGATACGTTCTGTGCCGCTGGTCAACACGCTTATGATTTATTAGAGGATATTGGTGCAACCCCTCTCGCAGATTGCTTTAAAATCGATGTACTGAGCCATGATGTGCCAGAAGACGCCGCAGAAATGTGGTTAAAAGAGAATATCGAACGTTTTTAAACTCACGACTTTCCCTTCAACAGAGTCGAAATTCGGCTCTGTTTTCTCCCATGTGAATAACTCCCACCAAATTATTTTGTTTAACCGCTCAAAAACCAACCAAACAGACTGTGGATAACTACAATAAGATCCAGTGATTTTCCTTTAGTTATCCCAATAACAACTTTGATCAATTTCACCCCCTGTGTATAACCACCACTTTTGATCCCAGGTAATCCTCGATCTGATCCAATCATGATCACAAGATATGATCCAAAGAAGATCCATGATCTTGTTGATCATTTTTAGGTTATCCACAGAAACGGTCGATCCTAATAGTAGATCTAATAAAAGATCATATATATAGATCTTATATATATTTATCTTGAAGCTTAAAACGGATAAAACGAGAAAACGTTTTTCTCTCTGGCATAAAGCAGGTAAAATACGGCTCCTTTATCTGTCCATTAAATCCCTTTGAATACCTGAGGTCAGTTCATGCTTTATCACGAAAACTTTGACGTCATTGTTGTCGGTGGCGGACACGCAGGAACGGAAGCCGCGCTCGCATCTGCACGCACAGGACAAAAAACGCTTCTCCTTACCCATAACATCGATACATTAGGCCAGATGTCTTGTAATCCGGCGATCGGTGGTATTGGTAAAGGTCACTTAGTAAAAGAAGTAGATGCTATGGGCGGTTTGATGGCTGAAGCCATCGACCATGCAGGTATTCAGTTTCGTACACTAAATGCCTCCAAAGGTCCTGCAGTACGAGCAACTCGAGCTCAAGCCGATCGCGCTCTGTACAAAGCGTACGTTCGTAATGCATTAGAAAATGCGCCTAACTTAACGTTGTTCCAGCAATCAGTTGATGATCTGATTGTTGAACAAGATCGCGCAGTTGGTGTGGTAACTCAAATGGGACTTCGCTTCCATGCGAAAGCCGTTGTGCTAACCGTGGGTACCTTCCTTGGTGGTAAGATCCACATAGGTATGGAAAGCTCGTCTGGTGGTCGTGCCGGGGATCCACCATCGATCGCATTAGCGGATCGACTGCGTGAACTGCCGTTCCGTGTGGATCGTTTAAAAACAGGTACTCCACCGCGCATTGATGCTCGTACTGTTGATTTTTCAGTGCTAGAAGCTCAGCACGGTGATAACCCAACGCCTGTATTCTCGTTCATGGGCAAACGTGAACAGCATCCGCGTCAGATTCCATGTTTCATCACCCACACCAATGAACAAACTCACGATGTGATCCGTAGTAACTTGGATCGCAGTCCAATGTACGCAGGTGTGATTGAAGGTATTGGTCCGCGTTACTGTCCGTCTATTGAAGACAAAGTGATGCGTTTCGCTGACAAAAACAGCCACCAAATCTTCATTGAGCCAGAAGGCCTAACCACGCACGAGTTATACCCTAATGGTATCTCGACCAGCTTGCCATTTGATGTGCAAGTACAAATCGTGCGCTCAATGAAAGGGTTTGAAAATGCACACATCGTTCGCCCAGGTTATGCGATTGAATATGATTTCTTCGATCCACGTGATTTGAAGCAAACGTACGAGACGAAGTTCATCCATGGTTTGTTCTTTGCTGGCCAGATTAATGGTACGACTGGCTACGAAGAAGCCGCAGCGCAAGGCTTGATGGCGGGCCTAAACGCAAGCTTGTTTAGTCAAGACAAAGAAGGCTGGAGCCCACGTCGTGACCAAGCTTACATGGGCGTGTTGATTGATGACTTATCGACCATGGGTACCAAAGAGCCGTACCGCATGTTCACTTCTCGTGCGGAATACCGCCTGCTACTTCGTGAAGATAACGCCGATTTACGTTTAACGGAAAAAGCGCGCGAGCTAGGCTTGATTGATGATGTTCGTTGGGCTCGCTTTAACGAGAAAATCAACAATATGGAAACGGAGCGTCAGCGTTTGAAAGCAACGTGGATGAATCCGAAGTCAGAGGGTGTTGATGAGTTGAACAAGCTGCTGAAAACCCCAATGGCCCGTGAAGCGAGTGGTGAGGATCTTCTGCGTCGTCCAGAGATCACTTATTCGCAACTGACGCAACTTGAAGCGTTTGCTCCTGCTCTTGAAGATCAGCAAGCGGCTGAGCAAGTTGAAATTCAAGTGAAATACGATGGTTACATCAAGCGTCAGCAGGAAGAGATCGAAAAATCACTGCGTCACGAAAATACCAAGTTACCTGCTGATTTGGATTACCGCGATGTAAAAGGTTTATCAAACGAAGTCGTTGCTAAACTGAGCGAGGCCAAACCAGAGAGCATCGGTATTGCATCACGCATTTCTGGTATTACGCCTGCTGCAATTTCTATTCTACTTGTTCACTTGAAAAAGCATGGTTTGCTGAAGAAAGGTGAGGAAGAATAATGAGCGCATTGCGAACAAAGCTGGATTCACTGATCGCGAAAACCGATTTGGAAGTGTCAGAACAGCAACGAGAGCAGTTAGTTGGTTATGTCGAACTGCTCGACAAATGGAACAAAGCGTACAATTTAACATCGGTACGTGATCCGCTTGATATGTTAGTGAAACATATTCTTGATAGTATCGTTGTAAGCGCACACCTGCCCGGTGAGCGCTTCATTGATGTTGGTACTGGTCCGGGGTTACCGGGCATCCCTTTGGCAATCATGAACCCTGAGAAAACCTTCTTTTTGCTCGACAGTCTTGGCAAACGCATCCGTTTTATCAAGCAAGTTGTGCACACATTAGGGCTGAAAAACGTGACACCAATTCAAAGTCGCGTCGAAGAATTCCAGCCTGAAGAAAAATTTGATGGCGTTTTGAGTCGAGCTTTTGCTTCAATGACAGACATGGTGGAATGGTGCCACCATTTGCCGAAACAAGAGCACGGGGTGTTTCTAGCGCTGAAAGGACAGCACCCTAAAGATGAAATGGATCAGCTTCCTGAATGGTGCAGTGTGACAGAGATCATATCTTTGGCTGTTCCTGAGTTGGAAGGTGATCGTCATCTAGTAATCTTATCGCGCAAGGAAAATTAGCGAGGTAATCGTGGGTAAAATTGTAGCAATAGCCAACCAGAAAGGTGGGGTCGGCAAAACAACAACGTGCATTAACTTAGCGGCTTCGATGGCGGCAACAAAGCGCAAGGTTTTGGTGATCGATCTCGACCCGCAAGGCAATGCTACGATGGCCAGTGGCGTGGATAAGTATATGGTCGACGCCACCGCATACGATCTTTTGGTCGAAGATACACCGTTCGATCAAGTCGTTTGTACCCAAACAACAGGGAAGTATGATTTGATCGCGGCGAACGGAGACGTAACCGCGGCAGAAATCAAATTGATGGAAGTTTTCGCTCGTGAAGTGCGTCTAAAAAATGCATTGTCGTCAGTTCGCGATAACTATGATTTCATCTTTATTGATTGTCCTCCTTCTCTAAACCTTCTTACAATCAATGCGATGGCGGCAGCTGACTCTGTGTTGGTGCCGATGCAATGTGAATACTTTGCGTTAGAAGGTTTAACTGCTCTTATGGATACAATCAGCAAGTTAGCGGCTGTTGTGAATGAAAACCTCAAAATCGAAGGTTTATTGCGTACCATGTACGACCCACGCAACCGCTTATCGAATGAAGTATCCGATCAACTTAAAAAACACTTTGGGAATAAAGTTTACCGTACTGTCATTCCGCGTAATGTTCGTTTGGCTGAAGCACCAAGTCACGGTAAGCCTGCAATGTACTACGATAAGTACTCCGCAGGTGCCAAAGCGTATCTTGCTCTAGCGGGCGAAATGCTCCGCCGCGAAGAAATCCCAGTTTAACTCTAACCTAAGGAATTCAATCCCATGTCTAAGCGTGGTCTCGGAAAAGGACTGGATGCGTTATTGTCGACCAGTTCGTTTGCTCGTGAAAAACAGCATATTGCATCGCATAGCCAAGAATTATCGGCAGACGGTGAGTTAACCGATTTAGCGATTGGTCAATTGCAGCCGGGCGTATACCAACCGCGTAAAGATATGG
Organism: Vibrio sp. 970; assembly: GCF_033339075.1. NCBI lineage: Bacteria > Pseudomonadati > Pseudomonadota > Gammaproteobacteria > Vibrionales > Vibrionaceae > Vibrio > Vibrio sp. 970. The sequence continues at coordinate 44,759 of NZ_JAWOTW010000019.1, read as the reverse complement.
CGCCTGAAGCGCTAGAAGAACTAGCGGCTTCGATTCAATCACAAGGCATTATTCAACCAATCGTGGTTCGCCAGGTCGAAAATGGTCAGTTTGAGATCATCGCAGGTGAACGCCGCTGGCGTGCTGCAAGGCAGGCGGGTTTAAAACGCGTGCCGTGTTTGGTGAAAAAAGTTGAAGATCGTGCCGCCATCGCCATGGCGTTGATTGAAAACATTCAACGTGAAGACTTGAATGTGATTGAGGAAGCCCAAGCGCTTGAGCGTCTACAAGATGAATTCACGCTGACACATCAGCAATTGGCCGATGTGATTGGTAAATCAAGAACGACGGTGAGCAACCTATTACGTCTGAATCAGTTGGAAGTTGATGTAAAAGGTCTGGTTGCAGATAAAAAATTGGAAATGGGTCATGCTCGAGCTCTGTTAGCGTTAGAAGGCGAACAGCAAGTCGAAGTAGCTCAACAAGTGGCTAAGAAGCAAATGACTGTTCGCCAAACCGAACAGTTAGTAAAAAAGTGCTTAGCTCCACAAAATGAGCAAAAAGGGCAACAAGAGGATACCGAAGCCGAGCAAATGTCGCATAAATTGAGTCAGCTGCTTGATGCAAAAGTTTCTCTTACCCGTTCTGCAAACGGAAAAGCGAAATTGACGATAAGTCTTGATGAGCCTCACAAATTGGACCAACTAATTGCCAAGCTTGAGGCCTAGATGAGATAATTGATTTAGGTCAATTAATCTAATTAATCGAATTTTGTGCGAAAGTTGTCGTTTTGTAAACAAAACTGTAAGTTTTTGATGCAATCGAATTGCTTTACGTTGAACTGAACGTATAATTTTCGCCAATTTCCCAGCACAGAGAGTTAAGTGCGAAGTGGATATTACTAGAGGTACGAATACATGGTAGCTGCGTTAGCTAGACCAGGACGAGAGCTCGCAAGGCAATTGTTAATGATCCAGTCTGGCGCGGTTATTTTTGTGGCAGCAGGAATGGCGGTAGCCATAAATCCTGACTGGGGATTTTCAGCGCTGATTGGCGGAGGCATTTTTGTTGTTGCCAATGCAGTATTCGCGCTGTGTGCTTTCATGTTTAGTGGAGCTCGCGCTGCCAAGCGCATCGCTGCTTCCTTCTATACGGGTGAAGTACTGAAAATTCTCATCACGGTTGCACTGTTCTATGTTGCCTACATGTATATGCAGGTGGAACTTGTTCCCCTCAAACTAACCTATTTGCTGGTACTAGGTATTAATATCTGTGCACCAGTGCTATTCATTAACAACAAAAAATAGGATGAGTTATGGCTGCGCCAGGTGAAGCGCTAACATCGTCCGGTTACATTGCCCACCACCTTTCTAACCTATCGCTATACAAGTTGGGTTTAGTAGGGTCGGAGACAAGTTTCTGGAACGTACATATCGATAGCCTGTTTTTTTCTTGGTTTACTGGTTTAATCTTCCTCGGAATTTTTTACAAAGTAGCAAAGAGAACAACAGCGGGTGTACCGGGTAAGCTTCAGTGTGCTGTAGAAATGATCGTTGAATTTGTCGCCGATAACGTCAAAGACACGTTCCATGGACGCAACCCACTGATCGCGCCTTTAGCACTGACTATCTTTTGTTGGGTATTTTTGATGAACGTGATGGACTTAGTTCCTATCGACTTCTTACCATACCCAGCAGAGCATTGGCTAGGTATTCCTTACCTTAAGGTTGTACCGTCTGCTGATGTGAATATCACCATGGCTATGGCTCTAGGCGTTTTTGCATTGATGATTTACTACAGCATCAAAGTAAAAGGTCTAGGTGGATTCGCAAAAGAACTTGCACTACATCCATTCAATCACCCACTGATGATTCCGTTTAACCTACTAATTGAAGTGGTATCGCTATTAGCGAAACCTCTATCACTTGGTATGCGTCTATTCGGTAACATGTTCGCGGGTGAGGTTGTATTCATTCTTTGTGCGGCAATGCTACCATGGTACTTACAATGGATGGGTTCACTACCGTGGGCAATCTTCCATATCTTGGTTATTACGATTCAAGCCTTCGTATTCATGATGTTGACAATTGTTTACCTGTCAATGGCACACGAAGATCCTGATCATTAATTTTTTTAAAGCTTTTTATTTGGGCACTAAGCCAACAACTATAAATTGGAGATAGTAATGGAAACTTTACTGAGCTTTTCTGCAATCGCCGTAGGTATTATCGTCGGTCTTGCTTCTCTTGGTACAGCGATTGGTTTCGCACTGCTAGGTGGTAAATTCCTAGAAGGTGCTGCACGTCAACCAGAAATGGCTCCTATGCTACAAGTTAAGATGTTCATCATCGCGGGTCTACTTGATGCGGTTCCAATGATCGGTATCGTAATCGCGCTACTATTCACTTTCGCAAACCCATTCGTTGGTCAACTAGGTTAATCACCTTTAACTCGGGACGGGCGATTATCGCTTGTCACTGATTAACACTAAGTCCAAATAGAGGGGTAGCTGTTGTGAACATAAACGCAACTCTGCTAGGTCAAGCAATCTCGTTCGCACTATTTGTGTGGTTCTGCATGAAGTATGTATGGCCACCATTGATGCAAGCGATCGAAGAGCGTCAGAAGAAAATTGCTGATGGTCTTCAAGCAGCAGAACGTGCTGCGAAAGACTTGGATCTAGCACAAGCCAACGCTTCTGATCAATTGAAAGAAGCGAAGCGCACAGCAACTGAGATCATCGAACAAGCGAACAAACGTAAGTCTCAAATTCTTGATGAAGCTCGCGAGGAAGCTCAGGCAGAACGCCAGAAAATCCTAGCGCAAGCAGAAGCAGAACTTGAAGCTGAACGCAATCGTGCACGCGATGAGCTGCGCAAACAAGTTGCTACTCTGGCTGTAGCTGGTGCTGAGAAAATCCTTGAGCGTTCTATCGATAAAGATGCGCAAAAAGATATTCTCGACAACATTACTGCAAAACTTTAAGTCTGGGGGCGCATATGTCTGATTTGACTACTATCGCACGCCCCTATGCTAAAGCAGCCTTCGACTTTGCTTTAGAGAAAGACCAGTTGGACCAATGGGGCCAAATGTTATCTTTTGCTGCTGAAGTGGCCAAAAACGAACAAATGAACGAACTACTAACGGGTTCGGTTTCTGCTGACAAAATGGCAGAAATTTTTGTTGCAGTTTGCGGCGAACAAGTTGATGCGCACGGTCAAAACCTTTTGAAGGTAATGGCTGAGAATGGTCGTTTAGCGGCCCTTCCTGATGTTTGCACGGAGTTTTTAACTCTGAAAAAAGAACATGAGAAAGAAATTGATGTTGAAGTAATTTCAGCAACAGAGCTTTCTGATGAACAACTTGCAAACATTGGCAGCAAACTTGAAAAGCGTCTTGAACGCAAAGTGAAGCTGAATTGCAGTGTAGATGAGACCCTACTTGGTGGGGTTATTATTCGAGCCGGAGACCTAGTCATCGATGACTCAGCGCGTGGTCGTTTGAACCGCCTGAGCGATGCATTGCAGTCTTAATGGGGATTGGAGCATGCAACTTAATTCCACGGAAATTAGCGATCTGATCAAACAACGTATCGAATCTTTCGAAGTTGTTAGTGAAGCTCGCAACGAGGGTACTATCGTATCGGTAAGCGATGGTATCATCCGCATCCACGGCCTAGCGGACGTGATGCAAGGTGAAATGATTGAATTACCGGGTGGCCGTTATGCACTGGCACTTAACCTTGAGCGTGACTCGGTTGGTGCGGTTGTAATGGGCCCATATGCTGACCTTAAGGAAGGCATGAAAGTTACAGGTACTGGCCGCATTCTTGAAGTGCCAGTTGGTCCAGAACTACTAGGCCGCGTAGTAAACACGCTGGGTGAGCCTATCGATGGTAAAGGTCCAATCGAAGCGAAAATGACTTCGCCTGTAGAAGTGATCGCACCAGGTGTAATCGACCGTAAATCGGTAGACCAACCTGTGCAAACTGGTTATAAGTCAGTTGACTCAATGATCCCAATCGGTCGTGGTCAGCGTGAGCTTATCATCGGTGACCGTCAGATTGGTAAAACAGCACTGGCGATCGACGCGATCATCAACCAGAAAGACTCTGGTATTTTCTCTATCTACGTAGCAATCGGTCAGAAAGCATCGACTATCGCTAACGTTGTTCGCAAACTAGAAGAGCACGGCGCACTACAAAATACTATCGTTGTAGTTGCATCAGCTTCTGAATCTGCAGCGCTTCAATACCTAGCGCCTTACGCAGGTTGTGCGATGGGTGAATACTTCCGCGATCGCGGTGAAGACGCACTGATTGTTTACGATGATCTATCTAAGCAAGCGGTAGCTTACCGTCAGATCTCTCTACTACTTAAACGTCCACCAGGCCGTGAGGCATTCCCAGGTGACGTATTCTACTTACACTCGCGTCTACTAGAGCGTGCAGCTCGTGTAAACGAAGAGTACGTAGAGCGTTTCACTAACGGTGAAGTGAAAGGTAAGACTGGTTCTTTGACTGCTCTTCCTATCATCGAAACTCAAGCAGGTGACGTTTCAGCATTCGTACCGACTAACGTAATCTCGATTACCGATGGTCAGATCTTCCTACAAACTGAGCTATTCAACGCTGGTGTTCGTCCTGCTGTTGACCCAGGTATCTCAGTATCTCGTGTAGGTGGTTCAGCTCAGACGAAAATCATCAAGAAACTATCAGGTGGTATCCGTACAGCACTAGCTGCATACCGTGAACTAGCGGCATTTGCTCAGTTCTCTTCTGACCTTGATGACGCAACGAAGAAACAGCTAGACCATGGTCAAAAAGTTACAGAACTAATGAAGCAGAAGCAGTACGCTCCAATGTCTGTATTTGACCAAGCTCTAACTATCTTCGCGGCAGAGCGCGGTTACCTTGATGATGTAGAACTTAACAAAGTTCTAGATTTCGAGGCGGCTCTACTATCGTACGCTCGCGGTCAATACGCTGAACTAGCAGCTGAGATCGACAAGTCTGGCGCTTACAACGATGAAATCGAAGCTCAGTTGAAGAAACTGACTGACGACTTCAAAGCAACCCAAACTTGGTAATTAGGTCGGTGGCAGTTTCTGCCACCAACTAACGGAGAGTAACGATGGCCGGCGCAAAAGAGATACGTAATAAAATCGGTAGTGTTAAAAGCACTCAGAAAATTACGAAAGCGATGGAAATGGTAGCAGCTTCAAAAATGCGTCGTTCTCAAGATGCAATGGAAGCTTCTCGTCCATACGCTGAAACAATGCGTAAAGTGATCGGTCATGTGGCTAACGCAAACCTAGAGTACCGTCATCCGTACCTAGAAGAGCGTGAAGCTAAACGTGTTGGTTACATCATCGTTTCGACAGACCGTGGTCTGTGTGGTGGTTTGAACATTAACGTGTTCAAAAAAGCCGTTACAGACATGCAAGCATGGAGAGAGAAAGGTGCTGAGATTGAGCTAGCCGTTGTTGGCTCAAAAGCAACAGCTTTCTTTAAACATGGTGGCGCAAAAGTTGCGGCACAGGTTTCTGGTCTTGGAGATAATCCAAGCCTACAAGACCTTATCGGCTCTGTTGGCGTAATGCTGAAGAAATACGATGAAGGTGAACTGGACCGTCTATATGTAGTATTCAACAAGTTTGTAAATACTATGGTTCAGCAACCAACGATCGATCAATTGCTACCTTTGCCTAAATCGGACAGCGAAGAGATGCAGCGTGAGCATTCATGGGACTACATCTATGAGCCTGAACCAAAACCTCTACTGGATACGCTATTAGTGCGTTACGTAGAGTCTCAGGTATACCAAGGTGTGGTTGAGAACCTTGCTTGTGAGCAAGCGGCTCGAATGATTGCGATGAAGGCTGCAACGGATAACGCAACCAGTTTGATTGACGATTTGGAACTTGTGTACAACAAAGCCCGTCAGGCTGCGATTACACAAGAACTATCAGAAATCGTTGGTGGTGCAGCTGCGGTTTAAGCTTAGGTAAAACGAAATAGTTTAGAGGATTAACGATGGCTACAGGTAAGATCGTACAGATCATCGGTGCGGTAGTCGACGTAGAGTTCCCACAGAGCGATGTACCTAGTGTATATGACGCTCTAAACGTAACGGACTCAAAAGAGCGTCTAGTTCTTGAAGTTCAACAACAGCTAGGCGGTGGCGTAGTTCGTTGTATCGTAATGGGTAGCTCTGATGGTTTACGTCGTGGAGTAGAAGTGGTTAACACTGGCGCTCCAATTTCAGTACCAGTAGGTACTAAAACTCTAGGTCGTATCATGAACGTCCTAGGTGACGCGATTGACGAGCGTGGTGAAGTGGGTGCGGAAGAGGTTTACTCTATCCACCGTAGTGCACCAAGCTACGAAGAGCAATCAAACGAAATTGCACTTCTAGAAACGGGCGTTAAAGTAATCGACCTAATTTGTCCATTCGCTAAGGGTGGTAAAATCGGTCTATTCGGTGGTGCAGGTGTAGGTAAGACCGTTAACATGATGGAACTTATCAACAACATCGCACTACAGCACTCAGGTCTATCAGTATTTGCTGGTGTTGGTGAGCGTACTCGTGAAGGTAACGATTTCTACTACGAGATGCAGGAAGCGGGCGTTGTAAACGTTGAGAAGCCTGAAGAATCAAAAGTAGCGATGGTTTACGGTCAGATGAACGAGCCACCAGGTAACCGTCTACGTGTTGCACTGACTGGTCTAACAATGGCAGAGCGTTTCCGTGACGAAGGTCGTGACGTACTACTGTTCATTGATAACATCTACCGTTACACACTTGCAGGTACAGAGGTATCAGCACTACTAGGTCGTATGCCTTCTGCGGTAGGTTACCAGCCAACTCTTGCAGAAGAGATGGGTGTACTTCAGGAGCGTATCACGTCAACGAAATCAGGTTCTATCACGTCTGTACAGGCGGTATACGTACCTGCGGATGACTTGACTGACCCGTCTCCAGCAACAACGTTCGCGCACTTGGATGCAACGGTTGTACTTAACCGTAACATCGCTGCAATGGGTCTATACCCTGCGATCGACCCGCTAGATTCAACATCTCGTATGCTTGATCCACTAGTCGTTGGTCAAGATCACTACGAAGTTGCTCGTGGTGTTCAGCAGACTCTTCAGCGCTACAAAGAGCTGAAAGATATCATTGCTATCCTAGGTATGGACGAGCTATCTGAAGAAGATAAGCAAGTTGTATCTCGTGCACGTAAGATTGAGCGTTTCCTAACTCAGCCTTACCACGTAGCAGAAGTATTTACAGGTGACCCTGGTATTTACGTACCTCTAAAAGAGACTCTACGTGGCTTTAAAGGCCTACTAGCTGGTGAATACGACGACATTCCTGAGCAGGCATTTATGTACTGCGGTAGCATCGACGATGCTATTGAGAATGCGAAGAAGCTATAAGGCTAACTAGGAGGCGATATGGCAGCAATAACCTTTCACCTAGACGTAGTAAGCGCTGAGAAGAAAATCTTCTCTGGTCGTGTTGAAACGTTTCAGGTGACCGGTAGCGAAGGTGAACTTGGTATTTTCCATGGTCACACACCGCTGCTGACCGCTATCAAGCCTGGTATGGTGCGTATTGTGAAACAGCACGGCCACGAAGAAATTATTTATGTTTCTGGTGGTATGGTAGAGATTCAGCCTGGTACAGCGACTGTACTAGCTGATACAGCTATCCGTGGTGAAGAGCTAGACGCAGCGAAGGCAGAAGAAGCCAAACGCCGCGCTGAGGAGCAAATCCAGAATCAGCATGGTGACATGGACTTCGCACAAGCGGCCAGTGAACTGGCTAAAGCCATTGCTCAGCTACGAGTTATCGAGCTGACAAAAAAGCGTCGCTAAGCTCAATTAGCAACGTTGCATGAAAAAAGGCGGCCAATTGGTCGCCTTTTTGATTAATTTTAGTTGGAAATTTACATCCCACCATTAACTAATCCTTCCAAGGTGTTTAAAATAACGCCCAATTAAAATAGAACGTCAATAGGTTATTAATGAAATTCAGTGCTGTGATCCTTGCTGCGGGTAAAGGTACCCGTATGTATTCAAACATGCCTAAAGTGCTACACACTTTGGCAGGCAAGCCAATGGCAAAACATGTTATCGATACATGTACAGGTCTTGGCGCACAAAACATCCACTTAGTATATGGTCACGGTGGTGATCAAATGCAGCAAACGCTAGCAGAAGAGCCTGTAAACTGGGTACTGCAAGCGGAGCAACTAGGTACAGGTCATGCGGTTGATCAAGCGTCTCCGAAGTTTGAAGACGATGAAAAAGTACTGGTGCTTTACGGTGATGTTCCACTGATTTCAGCTGAAACGATTGAAAACCTATTAGATGCACAGCCAACAGGCGGTATTGCACTACTAACAGTGATTCTAGATAACCCGACAGGCTACGGTCGTATTATCCGTAAGAATGGTCCTGTTGTGGCGATCGTTGAGCAAAAAGATGCAACAGAAGAACAAAAACAAATTAAAGAGATCAATACTGGCGTGATGGTTGCGACTGGTGGGGATCTTAAGCGTTGGTTGTCTGGCTTAAACAACAACAACGCACAAGGCGAATACTACCTAACTGACGTTATTGCAGCTGCACACGATGAAGGTCGTGCCGTTGAGGCTGTACACCCAGTCAATGCCATTGAAGTGGAAGGGGTCAATGACCGCGCACAGCTTGCTCGTCTAGAGCGTGCTTTCCAGTCAATGCAAGCTCAGAAGCTACTAGAGCAAGGTGTCATGCTACGCGATCCAGCACGCTTTGATTTGCGTGGTGAGTTACAGTGCGGTATGGACTGTGAAATCGACGTGAATGTTATCATCGAAGGTAATGTTTCACTGGGTGATAACGTGGTTATCGGTGCGGGTTGTGTACTGAAAGATTGTGAAATCGACGACAACACCATCGTTCGCCCTTACAGTGTGATTGAAGGTGCAACGGTTGGTGAAGAATGTACGGTTGGTCCATTTACTCGCCTTCGTCCTGGTGCTGAAATGCGTAACGATTCCCATGTGGGTAACTTCGTTGAAGTGAAAAATGCGCGCATCGGAGAAGGTTCAAAAGCGAACCACCTAACTTACTTAGGTGATGCAGAGATCGGTCAACGTACTAACATCGGCGCAGGTACTATCACTTGTAACTACGATGGTGCGAACAAGTTTAAAACCATCATCGGTAATGATGTTTTTGTTGGTTCTGATAGCCAGCTGGTGGCGCCTGTCACTATCGCTGATGGCGCAACCATCGGTGCTGGCACGACACTAACAAAAGATGTTGAAGAAGGTGAGTTAGTAATTACTCGCGTCAAAGAACGCAAAATTACTGGCTGGCAGCGTCCTGTAAAACAGAAATAAGCATTACCTACACTCTGTCTCTATATTGTCAAAGCCGCTCAACAAGAGCGGCTTTGTTGTTTCTAGCTAAGGCTTCATCGCTAGTAGCTAGGAATGGCAATACGTTTTTCGAGCCAACGAACGGCTTGAGATACAAATAGGATGAGTAACAAGTACTCCAAAACGAGGAAGGTATAAATCTCTAAGGGTAAGTACTCATTCACCACCAGCTCATTAGCACGGCGAGTGAGATCGCTTAAACCAATCACGCTGACTAAAGAACTCATCTTGAGGATGTAGACAAATTGATTGCCCAGTGGTGGGAGAATTTGCCGAAACGCTTGGGGAAGAATTACCAAGCGCATCTTTTGCCAATAGCTTAAGCCCAAAGATTCAGCCGCTTCATGCTGGCCACGGCTGATAGCTTGTATTCCACCGCGAAATACTTCCGCCATAAACGCGCTCTCAGCGATAGTCAGTGCAATAACACCCGCCCAAAAGTGATTGAGTGAGACATCCAATAGCGTAGGCATGCCGTAATACACCCAAAGTAGTAAGACTAAAACTGGCACTGAACGGATCACCTCGACATAAATACGGTTTATCCACTTCAGAGAGGCTGAGTCCGACAGAGCGGGTAACGCAACGATCAGACCCAAGCTCATCGCAAACAACATACTGAGGAGTGATACCTGAATGGTGTCATTAAACCCAGCGATTAAAAACTTTAGATTGGTGAGTCCTTGATCCGTCGAAGGGTCAAGTACATACCAGCCCCATTGATAATCTGAACAACCAGTGAGTAATAGCAGTGAAAACAGCCATAGAGTTCGAAACGTCACATTTACTCCCTGAATTAACTAAAAAACTTCCTTTGTTGCTGCTATGTTATCAGTAGAGCTCTAATAAAGGTTAATTATTAAACCGTATAAGGTCATTATTTTTAAGGGAATAAAAATGAGAAAGATTTTACTAGTGCTAGGAATGTGTTTGCTTGCTGCGACTCAAGTCGCTCACGCTGAAAGCCGTCTTCAATCCATTTTAGACAATGGCGTACTCCGAGTTGGAACGACGGGAGATTGGAATCCGATGACGATGAAAGACCCCGCGACAAACAGTTATCGTGGCTTCGATATCGATGTAACAACAGAACTTGCTAAAGATCTCGGTGTAAAAGTGGAGTATGTGCCCACGGATTGGAAGACGCTAGTTAATGGCATTACCGCCAACAAATACGATATTACTGGCAGCGCATCTCTGAACATGTCTCGCGCGAAAGTAGCTGGATATAGCCAGCCATATTTCTACCTTGCCTTTGTACCTGTGGTGCAAAAGAAAGATCTCGCCAAATTCTCTGATTGGGCGGATTTTAATAAACCAGAAGTAAAAGTCGCGGCGACGTTAGGTACGGTACAAGAAAAAATGGTGAAAGAGTTCTTCCCGTCTGCTCAGCATATTGTTATTGAAGCGCCAGCGCGCGACTTCCAAGAACTACTAGCTCGCAGGGCCGATGTATCGGTGACGTCCAATGTGGAAGCAGCGACGTTGGTGGATAAGTTTAAACAATTGGCGATAGTGCCAGTGACCGCACCGCGTAAACCAACCCCAATTGCTATGTTGTTGCCGCAAGACGATCAAGTATGGATTAATTACATCAATCACTGGGTAGAGTTGAAAAAGACTCAAGGCTTTTTTAAGCAGACTGCCAAGAAATGGGGGTTGAAAAGCTTATAAACAGAAAGAGCCGCATTGCGCGGCTCTTTTTATTATCTGAACGATTAAAGTTCGTCTTCACTCACGACTCGGGCGTTGTCAGGAGTCGTAAAGTGCTTGGATAATTCGCGATTCGACAGAATGTATCCCATCCACAGCCCACCCATACAGATGATGATTGCGATGCCAGTAACCATCTGAGCTTGGCTTGCCATTGCGGCTACCAATGCACTTGAGAAGCTACTTACACAGATTTGCAGGCTGTTTTGCAGACCTGCTGCTGTTGCAGGGCTCTGTTGTGCGCTGGCCAATGCACGGTTTACCACGATTGGGTACAGCGCGCCGTTAGCAACGGCAATCAAACAGAATGGCGCAAGAATAGGCCAAATCGATGACAGATCCCACTGTGAAGCAATGAAAATCATTAATGCCGCGACACTAAATAGGCCAATCAGTTGGCGCAGAACCTTTTCATCACCAAATTTTCGAACGCCTACTTTACCTAAGTAGCCACCAGCCATAAACGCGATGGTTTGTGGGATAAAGCTCAAACCAATATCTTTTGCTTCGTAGCCCAGTTGCGCCATGATTTCTGGCATCCCAGTTAGGTAAGCAAAGAATGCAGCTGAAGCCGTCGCAAACATAAACACGTTGCCAAGGTATTTTTTAGAACTCAGCAGCGCTTTGATGTCGGCAGACATACTGGTTTGTTTGATTTCTGCTTTCTCGTCTTTTTGTGCCATGGTCGCAAAGACCAAAAAGACACCAACCAGTGTTAGCGTAATAAAGATACTGTGCCAGCCGAAGTTATCTGCCAACACAACCCCTAATTGAGGTGCTAGTGCTGGTGATAGCGCGACGAGTGGCATGATTGTCGCAAAAATTTGTTGGCTACTGCTTGAGTAGCGTTTAATGACCATAGCCTGCCAGATCACGGCTGGTGCACACACACCGATAGCTTGGATAAAGCGCAGTGTGAGTAGTTGCCATACTTGATCACAGAAAGCCAAACCGAATGACGCGATAGTAAATAGCACCAACCCGGCTGCGAGTGTATTACGATGGCCAAATTTATCGGATGCCAATCCCCACATTAGCTGGCCAATCGCCATACCAACGAGGAATACCGTTAAAGAGAGCGCAATTTGCTCAGGGCCTGTTGCAAAGTCGATTTCCATCGCTTTGAATGCTGGCAGATACATATCGGTAGCAACGAAGCCAAGCATCGATAATGCTGCCAGATAAATGAGCTGTAGTTTTGAGATTTTCATGATTCAACCAGTCAAATTATTTAATCATTTTTTAATCAACATCAGTTGGCGCCAACCCTGATTTATTTACCTTATTATTCTATTTTTCGATTTTGAGAAAATAAAACGCTAAAATTGTTGGTTATCAATCAAATTTTTTGAAAGGTTAAATCATGTTCTCTAAAGCGTCTTTGGAAATGCTGGATACGGTTGCCCGTTTAGGTAGTTTCACCGCTGCGGCTGAGGTATTGCATAAAGTCCCCTCAGCCATCAGCTATGGAGTAAGGCAGGTCGAGCAAGATTTAGATGTGGTGCTGTTTCGACGTTTACCAAGGAAAGTCGAGCTAACTCCAGCGGGTGAACTTTTTATGGCCGAGGCGCGCTCTTTGCTGCGTCAAATGGAAGAGGTGAAAGCACAAACGCGGCGAGCGGCTCAAGGATGGAAAAGCACGTTAAAGCTGACCTTAGATAACGTGGTGAAGTTAGAAAAACTCAAACCTTTGGTGGAAGATTTCTATCGCGAGTTTGAATTTGCTGAATTGCAGATCAATATGGAGGTCTTCAATGGTTCTTGGGAAGCCATAGCACAAGGTCGAGCCGACATTGTCGTTGGCGCGACATCTGCGGTTCCCGTTGGGGGAGATTTTGAAGTCAAAGATATGGGCGTATTAGATTGGGCATTTGTAATGTCACCCGCTCATCCTTGCGTTCGACAACAAGTGCTTACTGAAGCGTTTGTGAGTCAATTTCCGGCGATCTGTCTTGATGATACTTCGAACGTGCTGCCAAAACGCCATACTGGCCATTATCCGCAACAGCGCCGATTATTATTGCCCAATTGGTATAGTGCGATTGAATGTTTAAAAAATGGGGTGGGCGTGGGTTACATGCCACGTCATATTGCAACACCCTTAATCAATGATGGTGTGCTGGTGGAGAAGGTCATGCCGGATGATAAACCGCTCAGTCACTGCTGCTTAGTATGGCGCAAAGATGATAATCATAAATTGATCCAGTGGATGGTGGACTATCTTGGGTCGCCTAATCAGCTACATAAAGATTGGTTACAGTCATAAAAAACACCTCGCATTAGCGAGGTGTTTTCATTGATATGTTTAAAATGTGGCGTTTTATGACAAGAAAAACTTATACGATGGGTTGTCTGTCTCGTCTTTGCATTGATAGCCAAGTTCACGTAAATGTGCAGAAAACTGAGCTAAATCGCTTTCATCTAACTCGAAACCACATAAAACACGTCCGTAGTCAGCGCCGTGGTTACGGTAGTTGAACAAGCTGATATTCCAATGAGTACCGAGTGTGCTTAAGAACTTGAGTAGCGCTCCCGGATATTCTGGGAATTCAAAGCTGTAGAGGCGCTCTTTAAGCGGCTTAGACGGCTTACCACCAATCATGTAGCGCACGTGCAGCTTCGCCATTTCATCATCAGACAAATCAACCACTGGGTAGCCACCATCACGTAAGTCGTGAATGATATGTTCTAGCTCTTCCTGACCGCCTTGCAAACGCACACCGACAAAGATATTTGCCAATGCGTCATCGTTGTAGCGGTAGTTAAACTCCGTTACGGCGCGGCCGCCAATGAGATTACAGAACTCAAAGAAAGCACCTTGACGCTCAGGGATGGTGACGGCAAGCAGACCTTCACGTTTTTCACCAAGCTCGCAGCGTTCAGAAACATAACGCAGACCGTGGAAGTTGGTGTTTGCGCCAGACAATACCGTACCTAGGTTTTTGTCTTTCAGCTTGTTCTGTTCAGCAAACTTCTTCAAGCCCGCCAGAGCAAGCGCGCCAGAAGGCTCTGCAATCGCACGGGTGTCTTCAAAGATGTCTTTTACTGCTGCGCAGATTTCATCGCTAGAGACTGCAATATGGCCATCAATGTACTTTTGGCATAGACGAAACGTCTCTTCACCAATGCGTTTTACTGCAACGCCATCGGCAAACATGCTGACCTGGTCTAATACTACTGGTTCACCTGCATCCAATGCCGCTTTGAGGCATGAAGAATCTTCTGGCTCGACCGCAATCACTTTGATTTCTGGCATGAGCTGCTTCACGAGTACTGCAACACCCGCAGCCAAACCGCCACCACCGACAGGAACGAAGATGTAGTCAAGGTGACCATTTTGTTGCAGCATTTCCATGCCGATGGTGCCTTGACCAGCAATCACCAGTGGATGATCGAACGGTGGGACAAAGGTGTACCCGTTTAACTCGGATAGACGCTCTGCCTCGGCTTTGGCCTCATCAAAGTTACTGCCGTGCAGCACCACATTGCCACCAAAGCTGCGTACCGCATCGACTTTGATGTCTGGTGTGGTTTTTGGCATCACGATAGTGGTCTTAATGCCAAGCTTAGTACCAGAAAGCGCCATGCCTTGTGCGTGGTTACCTGCCGATGCTGCAATGACACCAGCGGCTTTTTGTGCTTCAGATAAACTCGCCACCATGTTGTATGCACCGCGCAATTTGAACGAGTGTACGGGTTGGCGATCTTCACGCTTGATTTGCACATTGTTGCCAATACGAGCAGCAAGGCGAGGCATCTCTTGCAAAGGTGTGACAGTCGCGACTTCATACACAGGAGCACGCAAGATCTGGCGCAGATAATCTGCGCCAGTTTGGTTCACTTGTTTTTCGGGTTGAGCTTCCATCATTGCTAGCCCTCTAGCTTCGACTTGTCTCGTACTGCACCCTTGTCAGCACTGGTTGCCATACTCGCGTACGCTTTGAGTGCAAATGAAACTTCACGTTGGCGGTCAACTGGTTTCCAGCCTAGTTCGTCTTGTTTTGCACGGCGCTCAGCAAGTTCTTGTTCAGACACTTGGAGTGAAATTGAACGGTTTGGAATATCAATTGCGATCATATCGCCTTCTTTTACCAGACCAATTGCACCGCCGTTTGCTGCTTCAGGAGAGGCGTGACCGATTGACAGACCTGATGTGCCGCCAGAGAAACGGCCGTCAGTCAGAAGTGCACACTCTTTGCCAAGGCCCATCGATTTTAGATAAGTGGTTGGGTAAAGCATTTCTTGCATGCCCGGACCACCTTTAGGGCCTTCGTAACGGATAATTACCACGTCGCCAGCTTTTACTTTGCCACCCAAGATGCCTTCTACGGCGTCTTCTTGGCTTTCAAATACTACGGCTGGGCCAGTGAATTTATGAATGCTCTCATCCACACCAGCAGTCTTAACGATACAACCATCTAATGCGATATTGCCTGATAGAACGGCTAGGCCACCTTCTTGGCTGAAAGCATTGTCTTTGGCACGAATACAACCTTCAGCGCGATCATCATCAAGTCGATCCCAGCGACAATCTTGTGAGAATGCTTGTGTAGTACGAATACCTGCAGGACCTGCGCGGTAGAACTTGAGTACTTCTTCGTCTTCAGTTTGGATGATGTCGTATTTCGCCAGCTGCTCTTTCATCGAAAGGCCAAGCACGGTGCGCGCATCATTGTGTAGAAGACCTGCACGGTCAAGCTCACCAAGGATAGCCATTACACCACCAGCGCGGTGCACGTCTTCCATGTGATATTTCTGGGTAGATGGTGCCACTTTACATAGGTGTGGTACTTGGCGTGATAGGCGATCGATATCTTCCATATCGAAATCCACTTCACCTTCTTGCGCCGCGGCAAGTAGGTGCAAAATGGTGTTGGTTGAGCCACCCATTGCAATATCCAGTGCCATCGCATTTTCGAACGCATCAAACGTAGCGATGTTGCGTGGCAGTGCTGATTCGTCATCTTGCTCGTAGTAACGACGAGTCAGTTCAACGATGCGACGACCTGCATTAAGGAACAGTTGTTCACGGTCAGCGTGCGTTGCCAGCATAGAACCGTTACCTGGTTGAGAAAGACCCAGTGCTTCCGTTAGACAGTTCATTGAGTTTGCAGTGAACATTCCTGAACACGATCCACACGTTGGACATGCGCTGCGTTCGATCTGCTCGCTTTGCTCATCAGACACTTTTGGATCCGCGCCTTGGATCATCGCATCTACAAGGTCTAGTTTGATGATCTGATCAGAAAGCTTGGTTTTACCCGCTTCCATTGGACCACCAGAAACAAAGATAACCGGGATGTTGAGACGCATAGATGCCATCAACATTCCCGGAGTGATTTTGTCACAGTTAGAGATACATACCATGGCATCGGCACAGTGCGCGTTGACCATGTACTCCACAGAGTCTGCGATCAGTTCGCGTGAAGGCAGTGAGTACAGCATGCCGCCGTGACCCATTGCGATACCATCATCAACCGCGATGGTGTTGAATTCTTTCGCAATACCGCCAGCTTTTTCGATTTCGCGTGCTACAAGCTGACCCATGTCTTTCAGGTGTACGTGACCCGGAACAAATTGAGTAAACGAGTTTACAACGGCGATGATTGGTTTACCGAAGTCTTCTTCTTTCACGCCCGTTGCACGCCACAGCGCGCGTGCCCCCGCCATGTTACGACCATGTGTGGTGGTAGCTGATCTATATTTTGGCATTTCTTAAATCCTTCTTACTTCTGTTCTGGGTACACATAGTCTAACCAGCCCCACTTATCTTCCGTGGTGCCGTCAAATAGGCCAAAGTAGGCTGCTTGTAGTTCTTTAGTGATTGGGCCGCGTTTACCTGTGCCTACTTCAATTTTGTCGATGGTTGCCACTGGTACAATCTCAGCCGCAGTACCTGTCATGAAGACTTCATCGGCAAGGTAAAGGGCTTCACGAGCAATGTTCGCCTCACGTACTTTGTAGCCTTTATCGCGTGCAATTGTCATGATCGAGTCACGAGTGATGCCCGGTAGAATCGCGCTAGTTGCTGGTGGTGTGGTGATTACGCCATCTTTGATAACGAAGATGTTTTCACCAGCCCCTTCCGATAGGTAACCATCTACGCTTAGCGCAATACCTTCGTCGTAACCGTGACGACGAGCTTCACCACCGACTAGTAGCGAAGATAGGTAGTTACCGCCTGCTTTAGCTGCAGTTGGGATGGTGTTTGGCGCAGCGCGGTTCCAGCTTGAAATCATCGCGTCGACACCTTTTTCTAGCGCTTCTTCGCCTAAGTAAGAGCCCCAAGGAAATGCTGCAATGATTAGATCCATCTCAGTGCCAACTGGTGGACATACGCCTAAGCCAACATTACCGACAAAACCCAATGGACGAATGTAAGCGCTGTCGAGTTTGTTTTGGCGCAGCGTTTCGCGGGTCGCTTCCATGATTTCTTCTACAGAGAAAGGGATCGGAAAGCGGTAAATCTTGGCAGAATCTTTTAGACGTTGTGCATGCTCACGGTGACGGAAGACAATTGGGCCTTTTGGTGTGTTGTAACAGCGCACGCCTTCAAACACGGATGTACCATAGTGCATTGCGTGAGTCAGAACGTGAACGTTCGCCTCTGCCCATGGAACCATCTCACCATTAAACCAAATGAAATCTGCAGTTTTCGTTGCCATTTGTTGCCTTCCTTATGCACTTACGTGTTGTTGTAAGTTGTGATTTGGCAGTTCATCGTTGCGGATTTTTAGCACCTCAACCTTACGAACGTCCCACAACTTCTCTATTTGATTGATCAAAAACGAGATTGGTCGATCGCTGTCGACGATGATCTCGACGCTGGCTACTTTGCTTTCGTGGTTTTGCGTAGCAGCGACTTGTTTGATCACGAAGCCTCGGTGACGAATCACACGTAGAACGCGCTCCAACAGTACCGGTTTGTCATCGGCTTTGATGTCGAGTAAATATCTGTCCATGCGATTGTCTCCTATGTATTTTCCAACATATCACTGTTTGATGCGCCAGGTGGCACCAATGGCCACACGTTTTCTTCTTCATCAATCAAAACGTGAAGCATGTAAGAAGTTTCACTCGCTAGCATCTCTTTGAGAGCAGGTTCGACTTCTTCTTTCTTGGTGATGGTTTTGCCCGGGATATCGAACGCTTTTGCTAACATCACGAAATCTGGGTTGTCATCAAGAATGGTTTCACTGTGGCGACCGTCAAAGAACAATGACTGCCATTGGCGAACCATGCCAAGACGTTGGTTATTAAGAAGGACAATCTTCACTGGAATCTGCCGACGCTTCAGCGTGCCCAATTCCTGAACGTTCATCATAAATGAACCGTCACCTGTAATAAGGATAGACTGATCATCAGGACGTGCGACTGCAGCGCCCATCGCTGCTGGCAAGCCAAAGCCCATGGTGCCAAGGCCAGCAGAAGTGATAAAATTTTGTGGTTCGCGTGGCTGGATATGTTGCGCTGCCCACATCTGATGCTGACCGACGTCGGTCGAGACAATTGAGCTATCTGGCATCATGTCAGACAGTTGTTTAAGCAATAGCGGTGCGTAGATTAACTCGCCTGGGTGGTCGTAACGCCACTTAAAGCCGCTGCGCAGACTTTCACTGTGATGAACCCACGGTGAGATATCTTGAGTCAGCTCTAGCTGAGGAAGAATGGTGTTGATGTCGCCACGTAATGGTGCGTTGGCGTGGCGCAGTTTATGAATCTCCGCAGCATCAATGTCGATGTGAATCACTTTCGCATTTGGTGCAAACGTATCGAGCTTACCCGTCACACGGTCATCAAAACGCGCGCCAACCACAATCAATAGATCGGCTTCTTGAACCACTAGGTTGGCGGCTTTGGTGCCATGCATACCCAACATACCAAGATAGTGAGGATCATGGCGTTCAATGGTACCGAGGCCTTTTAATGTGCTAACTGCAGGCATTGGGTTTAAGCGAAGAAATTCGCGTACTGCATCGGTTGCTTTCGCAAGTTGCACGCCACCACCAACATACAACACTGGGCGAGTAGATGCTGCCAGCACATCTTGCGCACGTTTGATATCTTCAGCGCTGACATCTTCGATTGCTGGTGCTATGTATGGAGGAAGAAGGTCTGTAGGTGCTTGAGCGAGTTGAACGTCTTTGGCGATATCGACAATGACAGGACCCGGACGACCGGTTTTTGCGACCTCAAAGGCTTCGGCAAGTGTCGGAGCTAGATCTTCAATTTCGGTCACGAGATAGCTGTGCTTAGTACAGGCTAGGGACATTCCGATCACATCCATTTCTTGGAATGCATCGGTACCGATATGAGAGCTAGCAACCTGGCCTGTGATGGCAACTAGAGGTACGGAGTCAAGGAAAGCGTCGGCAAGGCCGGTAACAAGGTTAGTGGCTCCTGGGCCAGAAGTTGCCATGCACACAGCAACGTCTTGAGTGGAACGAGCCATCCCGATAGCTGCCATAGCGGCCCCTTGCTCGTGACGGCATAGGATGTGTTCCACCCCACCGTCATACAAAGCATCATAGATTGGCATGATGGCCCCGCCGGGGTAGCCAAAAACGGTTTCGATGCCTTGCTGTCTTAAAGCGGCTACGACAAGTTGTGCACCAGTCATCGTAAACCTCCTTTGCTACGTTGTGGCTCGTAGCGATTGCCATATTTATTGCACTTCATGTGCACTCCCATTCTTCCCGTTAAACTGTCCGAGGGTTAGACAGATGACAACTTGTAGTTGTAAAAAAACCCCCGGACTTTTCAGTGCGGGGGTTTTTTGTAATTTGTGGTTACCTTTCGCCCACAATACCCCGCGCGGTGCCAATAATGACCACGATAATCAGGGCTAGCAGTGCGTTGATATGAGCGAAAAGGTTCATCTGTCTGTCGTTCTTTTTTCGTTAAAAAATGTTGTGTAATGTTCTACGAAATTGTTTGCGTCATTAGTGGTATCACACAATTCCGCTGCATGACAAGCAAAAAGTCATTCTTTTTTCACATTAACTCTCAATTGGGACGCGGTATATAACATAACCAACTAGATAAAACATTTGTTTACAGAGTGTTCAAAAAAATTGAGGAACGTATGGGGCTGGCAATCATTCATAGTCGAGCAAGCGTCGGGGTGCAAGCGCCATCGGTTAGTGTAGAAGTTCATATCAGCAACGGCATGCCAGGGTTTACCTTAGTAGGCTTGCCAGAGACAACGGTAAAAGAGTCCAAAGATCGCGTACGCAGTGCGATCATTAATTCTAACTTTCAATTTCCTGCTAAGCGGATCACCGTGAACTTGGCTCCGGCAGATCTACCCAAGGAGGGAGGACGTTTTGATCTTCCTATTGCATTGGGAATTTTGGCCGCTTCGGAGCAAATCGCGACAGATAAGCTCAAAAACTACGAATTTGTGGGTGAGTTAGCACTATCTGGTGGTCTGAGACCTGTAAAAGGTGTGCTGCCTGCTGCGCTGGAAGCCAGTAAGATTCAACGTCATTTGGTCGTCCCACATGTGAATGGCGATCAGGCGGCGCTGGTGGGGAAGGAACAACATAAATCGGCCCAATCATTACTGGAAGTATGTGCCGAGCTTTGTGGTCAACATCGACTGAATCTTTTTCAAACGCCTAAGCGAAAAACGATCGAAAAACATGGTCGAGACTTACAAGATATTATTGGCCAACAACAAGGTAAGCGAGCACTGGAGATTGCTGCCGCTGGAAACCACAACTTACTTTTCCTTGGCCCGCCAGGTACTGGAAAAACGATGTTGGCTTCGCGTTTGTGTGACTTATTACCGGAAATGAGTGACGAAGAAGCAATGGAAACCGCTTCGGTGGCATCGTTGACTCAGAGTGAAATTAATGAGCATAACTGGAAGTCGCGTCCGTTTCGTTCTCCGCATCATTCAAGTTCAATGGCGGCATTAGTCGGCGGTGGTTCGGTACCCAGACCAGGGGAGATCTCTTTAGCCCACAACGGGTTATTGTTTCTCGATGAAATGCCCGAATTTGATCGTAAAGTTCTGGACTCGTTACGCGAACCGCTCGAATCTGGCGAGATCATTATCTCTCGAGCGCAAGGTAAAACACGCTTTCCGGCTCGCTTCCAATTAGTTGGAGCATTGAACCCAAGCCCGACAGGATATTACGAAGGCAATCAAGCGCGCACCAATCCACAAGCTATTTTGCGCTACCTTGGTCGATTATCTGGACCACTGTTAGATCGCTTTGATATGTCTTTAGAAATCCCAGCTTTGCCCAAAGGGACATTAGCAGAAGGAGGTGATCGCGGTGAGCCGACTGCTATCGTAAAAGCGCGTGTGAGCCATGCGCGTAACAATATGCTAAACCGCAGTGGTAAGGTCAATGCACTGCTAGGTAGTCGAGAAATTGAGGCGTTTTGTCCCTTGCACAAGAGTGATGCTGAGTTTCTTGAAACCGCTTTGCACCGTTTAGGACTCTCGATTCGTGCGTATCATCGTATTATCAAAGTGGCGCGAACAATCGCCGATCTGGATGGGGCGGAGCAAATTGAACGAACGCACTTGGCCGAGGCACTTGGGTATCGAGCGATGGACCGTTTACTGAAACAACTTACGGCGCAAGCGGTATAGACAGCAAAGTGTCATCGCAACAAGTGTTGTAAGCACCTTGTTGCGATGAAGGACGTTAGAAGGTGTAGTTGAGACCAAGCGACAATAGGTACTCTTTCTCCTCATAAAACGTGATATTCGAGTCAGTTTGGCTATAGCCGGCTAAAGAAATGAACGACCAGTCTTGCCAGTCAAATACGTTTTGATATTCGTAGGCCGCAAATAGGCTGATGGTGTCGTCATTTCGTGTTTTAGCAAAAGTTTGGCTAGCGGCTTGATAGTCTTTCCATGCGTAACCCGCGGTGAGAGCCAATCGATGGCGATTGATAAATTTAAACCAGCTGATGTCAAACCCGTACGAATCAAATGATTCCGCCTTACCGTCGGCATCTTGATTGATGTAGGTGAAAGCGGGTTGCAACATAGACGTTTGGTTGAGTGGAATGCGATAGTCGCCTTTGACATAGTAAAGGTTAGCATCGCGAGCAAGTGAGCGGTCTGTCACTTCCTCCTGCTCGATGTCTTTATCAGCATAAGCAAGATCAAGGTTGAAGTTCTTATCAATTAACCCTTTGATCTGAAAGCGATATGCATTGCCGTCAACATCCGTCTCTTTACGTGCGGTTCCTACTTGATAAGGGTTGCGCCAAGTTTCGCCTTTGAGTACCGTCGGCAGATAGGAAACATCGAGCACGGTGCCAGATTGTAGCTCGTGTTGATAGCCCAACTGAAAAGCGAGTGTACCTACCGCGACATCTGAGCGTGTGGTACCGGCGTAAACTTGGTGGTTGAGTCGGCTACCAAAGGTGTATGTCACACTCCCTAGCGGTGCAGCGATAACGGAACTGTCACTATCGGCACGCTTATCGAGAGAATCGATGGTGTTACTATTTTCTGTATTGAAATTGGATTCTGATGATATGAATCCGGCATTCAGCGAAATTTCACCGCCAAAACCTGCGGTTTCAGCGAGTTGAGCCTGAGCAGAACTGACGACAAAGGCCAAAGGCAAGAGAAGTAGCCTTGGTTTCATTCGTTATCTCCTTGTTGTCGAATGAGTGGTGCACATATTGGTTGCGGTAACAAATCTGACCATTCCCACGCATGTTCCAATGTGGCAAAGGCGCAGTATAATTACACGCTGTTTTATTCTTCACACATTATCACTGTTGTTTGACTATCATGTTGGCATATTTGTTATTTTTTTTTAACGCTTCTTTTGTGATTCTCAATTCTGCGGTTTGTTCACTCGCAATTTGTGTTATCGCTGTATTTAAAATATTGCTTCCTGGCGTAAAGCTAAAAGCGATAGCGACCGCTTGTGCCAATAAGGTGATGTGGTTATGGGCTACCGTTAATGCGTGCATTCTGGCGGTATCTAACCGTGTTGAGTGGGATGTTCAGGGCGGTGAAGCGCTTAAAAAAGACGGGTGGTATCTGCTGATCAGTAATCATCTCAGTTGGACAGATATTGTTGTGCTTTGCTGCGTGTTTAAAGACCGTATTCCCATGCCGAAGTTTTTCCTCAAGCAACAACTGCTGTATGTGCCTTTCATCGGGATGGCGTGTTGGGCGCTCGATATGCCATTTATGCGTCGCTATTCGCGAGAGTATCTGATCCGCAATCCTCATAAGCGAGGTCAAGATTTAGAGACGACACGTCGCTCGTGCGCTAAATTCAAACACACTCCAACCACAGTGGTTAACTATGTCGAAGGAACCCGATTTACCGAAGAAAAGCAGCGTAAGAGTAAAGCAAACTATCAATATTTGCTGCAACCAAAGTCGGGCGGGATTGCGTACACGTTAGCGGCGATGGGGGAGCAGTTCGAGAGCATTATCGACGTTACGTTGGCGTACCCAGAAAATACGCATAAACCGTTCAAGGATTTATTGATGGGCCGCATGAGCAAGGTGGTTGTGCGTGTAAATGTGTTACCCGTTGATGAAAGAGTGCTTGGTGATTACTTCAACGATAAGCCCTATAAGCGACAATTTCAGCAATGGTTGGGGGATGTGTGGCAAGAAAAAGATCGGTTGCTACAAGAGATTTACAAATAAACAAAAGGGGAGCGACGTGTTCCCCTTTTGATTGATATCGATGTGCTTATTTTAGTGTCAGCAAGTAGTTCACCAGAGAGAAGTACTCATCCATCGTTTTGATGCTTTGTGCTTGAACTAGGTATTTGTTGTTAACGATAACCGCAGGAACGCCGGTTAGACCGCTGTTTTCAAATTGCTTGTCCATACGGCGAACCATTGAATCAACCGCGAAGCCTTTGAATGCAGAATCGAATTTTTTCGCGTCTACACCTTCATCAAGGAAGATTTGACGAAGTTCTTCATCATTACGTGGCGCCTTCTTTAGATTGTGGATGCGGTTAAACATCACTGGCACCATTTTGTCTTCCACTTTTAATGCAACCATCGTTGCGTAGGCTTTGCTCATTGATGGGCCCATGTTGCCACCCATGAAAGAAACGTGGTTTTTTAATAGCTTAGTACCTTCTGGCAACTGCTTTTTCAGTTGCTGGATAACCGGTTCAAAGCTATTACAGTGCGGGCAGTAGAAAGAGAAAAACTCCGTCACAAGAGGTTTTTTTGATGCCTCAAGATCCAATACTTTGTAATGTTCACCTTCTTTGAATTGCGCTGCATGTGCCGACAGGCTTAACATCAGCATAGAAAACAGTGCGAACAGTTTTTTCATCGAAATATCTCCATTTTTGAATTTTTGGCCTGACTTACCATTGAGGCATTAAAGACAGCGGTGCTTCTTCTAAAGCGGCGATCTGCTCTTTAAATGCAAGGACCTGACCTTCCCAGTATTTTGGCTCATTAAACCATGGAAAAGCGAGAGGAAATGCAGGGTCATGCCAACGTTTTGCTAGCCATGCCATATAGTGCACCATTCGTAGACCGCGAAGTGGCTCGATTAGTTTCAATTCTGCAGGATTAAAATCGCAAAACTCTTGGTAAGCCTCTAAAACAATATCCAACTGCATCAGTTTGTCTTGGCGTTCACCGTTCAATAGCATCCATAAGTCTTGTACTGCAGGGCCGTTACGAGCGTCATCCAAATCAACAAACATAGGGCCATCTCGCCACAAAATATTGCCTGGGTGGCAATCGCCATGCAAACGAATGATATTGAAGCCTTCTTGCCAGTGGCTTTCAATTGATTTGATCAGCATATCCAAGTCATTGAAGAAGCTGTTCTCCAAGTGCATTGGAATCATATTGGCGTTTTGCAGAATCTCTCTTGGTTGATACAGGTATTCTTGTAAGCCAATAGTAGGACGATGTTGGAAGGCTTGGCGGCTGCCGACTTTATGGATTCGGCCAAGGAAACGCCCTACACCTTCGAGCTGATCTAAATTGTCAACCTCGTATTGGCGACCACCCACGCTATCAAACAGCGCAAAAGCATAGCCTTGATAGTGATGCAGGGTTTCACCGTTGATGCGCACAGGTGGTGCGACGGGGATCTCATTGCCAATCAGCTCTAAAGTAAAGTCGTGTTCCTCTTGGATCTGTTCATTGCTCCAACGTTCAGGACGGTAAAACTTGACGACATAACGACGACGCTCTTCGTCAGTGAATTGATAAACACGGTTTTCGTAGCTATTGAGGGGAAGAAAGCCTGATTCTGCGCGAACGCCGATGCTTTCTAACGCGTACCACATAAAGTCTGGGGTAAGGGCGTCAAAGTTAAACATACTTTGGGACATATAAACAAAAAGGCTCATTACTGAGCCTTTTTCCGTTAGTCACTGAAGTAGCGCTATAGTTTTTTAATAAAACGGCTTTCTACTTCAATGGTGAATTCGTTGCTCTTATCGGTGAGTATAAACTGAATTGTCGTAATCGCAGAGTTTAGCTTGTCAGGGTCGGCACCAAGACTCATTGGCAGGTTCAATACCTCACCTGGCTGGACCTGAATTGTCTGCTTACCATACCAGCTTACATCGGATAGCCCTTCAACATCCAACGAGTACTCTTGCACTTGCTGAGTTTTGTTGATCACCTTGAGGGTGTAGGTGTTTTCTACTTCTCCCGAGCTATTAACGCGGAACAGTTGGTTACGGTCGCGAATAACACTCATGCCGGCTGGGTCTACCGCTGCAATTTGGGCAAAGAACAGACCAATCATGACCAGTAGCACAGCTCCATAGCCCAGCAGCTTCGGACGCATGACTTTGGTACTCTTACCCGATAAGCGGTGCTCGGTGGTGTAACTAATTAGGCCTTTCTCGTAGCCCATGCGATCCATGGTGTTGTCACACGCATCAATACAGGCGCCACAGTTGATACATTCATACTGCAAGCCGTCACGAATATCGATACCTGTTGGGCACACCTGCACACACAAATCACAATCAATACAATCACCCAAACCAAGTTGCTTTGGATCGGCTTTACGCGGACGTGGGCCACGTTTTTCCCCACGTTTTGCATCGTAGCCAACGATGAAGGTGTCTTTATCAAACATGGCAGACTGGAAGCGCGCGTAAGGACACATGTGAATACACATGATGGAACGCATCCAACCAGCATTACCGTAAGTACAAATGGCAAAGAACATTACCCAAAAGACGGGCCAAAAGTTGGCGTTAAAGGTGAAAAAGTCGATAACCAATTGCTTCATTGGTACGAAGTAGCCAACAAAAGTAAAACCAGTGGCGAGTGCAATGGCAAACCAAGCTATATGTTTGACGGCTTTACGCATCGCTAAATTCGCCGTCAGCTTATTGGAGTCTTGTTTTCGGCGTTTATTGGCACTACCTTCCAGCTTCTCTTCAAACCAGATATACATGAAGGTCCAGACGGTTTGTGGGCAGAGATAGCCACACCAAACCCGACCTAAGAAGGTGGTAATAAAGAACAACCCAAACGCCGCGATCACAAACAGCAAGGCGAGTAGGGTAAGATCTTGTGGGTACAGTGTAGTACCGAAAAAGTTGAACTGCTGGTTGCCAATATCAAGCAAGATCGCTTGACGTTCACCGTAAGGGATCCACGGTATCAAAGCGAAGAGAAGTAGTAAGAACCAACCACCGTAACGACGTAGTTTCTGGTAAGTTCCTTTACTTTCGCGTACATAGATGCGATTACTTGGGTTGAACCGATCCCCGTTTCCTTTATGGGTGTTGGGATTATAGGTTTTAGGAGTCACATCTTTGATATCGATCTTGTCCTGACTCATGCACTCATCCTTCTTAGGCTTTTATAATGTACGGCGTCATTTCTATTGATGTCGCTCGATGACATTGCTGCTCGTTCCGTCATAAAGATGACCGAACATAATTATTTTAGTAAATACTGATGAACGGCGATTATACAATCAATAACAATTCCGTTTCTTTAACGCAGTCAATGTTTAACAACAAAAATCAGTACAGTTAACCTGATAATTGGCTGAACAGTTATAACCAATTGTGGGACTAAAAACTTTGGTTATAAAAAGCGACTCACAGAGAGAGTCGCTTAAAGAATACTGGCTGTTGAGCTGGTTATTTGATGATGCCACGAGCGCGTAGGATCGCCGTTTTAAAATCGTCCTCTTGGTCTTTTTTGAGTCCAGGGATCATTTCATCTTTGCTGCTATTACGCATTTTAAGGTGGTAGATCAGTACATCGTCGGTCAGATCTTCTAGCTTTCCTTCATAGCCTGCTTCTTTTGCTAGCTTAACGATGAACTGCAATAGGTTCAGCTCCTGATCTTTATGCCATTCAGGCTCTAGTAGCTCAAGCAGCTCTTCAATGCGATGACACTTCATTTCTTTCTCCACAGAATTTATAGGTGTAATTAGCAGTAAAGGTACCAAATTGCTTTGCTAAGACCAAATAGGAAAAACGATCTCTTTCACCGAGGTTTATTCTAAGTCTTTGAAGTTTTATGAGTTGCGTGCAAAGAAAAAAGCGCAGCTGGCGCCGCGCTTTTGATTAAGCTGCTTTGATAACTTTGGCCGGAACACTCGACATCATTGCTGTCTTCTCAACCAATGTCATTGCTGGCGCAACTTGCTTTGCCTTTGGTGCAGTAGTAAAGCCACTGCGGCGGCGCATTGCACTAGTATTAGTGTGTGCGAACCTGACTGTTGTTGGGCGCATTAATTTACCTAACTGTCAGGCATATCCATTGCCGATGTAATGGCCTGAATCATTATGAGCTAGGCTCCAACAAGATTGAAGAATCACTCTTCTGGCTCTCGCCAATCCAGTTAATGAGTCAGGAATACCGATATGCATGCATATCAAGTGCAAGATTAGCATCCTTGTAATAATTGGTCGATAGTTGAGCAATTGAATTGTTTAGATTTTGTCATTTTGTCGCGATGTTCGAGGCAATTTTTGTTTGATCCCTCGATCAGCAGTAGTAGTATGAGATCTCGATGAAGGAGGTGCCTATGTCATTTTTGAAGAAGACACTTGCCAGTTTTGGGATTGGGAGCGCGAAGGTCGACTCAATCTTAAACCAAGACGTGCTATACCCAGGTCAAAGTGTGGATGTGTCTATCCATGTATATGGTGGTGCGACTGAACAAGCGATCGACAACATTGATTTAAAACTCTGTTGCCGCTACATCGCAGAAGCCCCTGATGACCGTGGTGCGCGAGAAGGACACAGCATGCGCCGAGTACCTCAAACTCATGTGCTTGCTAAGTGGAGTCTCCCTTACGCATTTACCATCCATTCCGGCGAAGAGCGTACCTTCGATGTTAAGCTCGATGTGCCTTGGAACACGCCTGTCACCATTGGTGATGCCAAAGTATGGTTAGAAACTGGCTTAGACGTTGCTGCTGCTTTGGATCCGACTGATAAAGACATCCTCACCGTCCGACCTGATCCTCTGATGGATGCGGTACTATCTGCATTTGAAGCGCAAGGTTTACGAATTCGCCAGGTGGAATGCGAGGAAGTGAAAGGATTCGATCTACCATTTGTGCAAGAGTTTGAACTGGTGCCAACCGACGGACCTTACCACGGCGTGTGGCGCGAATTAGAATTTGTTGCCCACCGCAGTGAGCAAGAGCTCAAGTTGTGGTTTGAAGTTGACCGCACACGCAAGGGGCAAGGTGGCATGCTCGCGAGCTTACTGGGTAGTGGCAAACTCAAGCGAGAGCTGACCATTCCTGCCACGACTAAGCCAGATCAAGTTGGCGAACTGGTACTCAATTATCTCGATCAAACTACTGCCGTTCATGAGTCTTAATTTAAGCTTACACGTGTAAGCCTAATGTGCCATACTAGAGCAAATTTCAAACTCTAGTATAGGCGCATTGATGTCCGAGCTGCAGAAACCTCAATACAGTCAACGTGAAGAACTGGCCAATACCATCACCCACGGTATAGGGATGATTTTTGGTATTGTTGGCTTGATACTGCTGTTAGTTAAAGCCATAGACCATCAAGCTGACACTTTAACGCTTACCAGTATGGCGATTTATGGTGCGAGTATTATCGTGCTATTTTTGGCCTCGACGCTCTATCATGCGATCCCTCATCCCAAAGCGAAACGTTGGCTAAAAACCTTCGACCACTGTGCTATTTATCTTTTGATAGCAGGCAGCTATACCCCTTTCTTGTTAGTCAGCTTAAGAACACCTCTAGCATTTGGGTTGATGATCGTTATTTGGAGCATTGCGTTGATCGGCATCATCATGAAAGTTGCGTTCGTCTATCGATTTAAAAAGCTTTCTTTGATGACGTACTTGGTGATGGGATGGTTATCGTTGATTGTGATTTATCAATTAGCTATTAACTTGGATGTCGGCGGACTCACACTGCTTGCCGCTGGTGGAATTGTGTATTCACTGGGGGTGATTTTCTACGTTGCGAAGCGCATTCCCTTTAACCATGCGATTTGGCACGGCTTTGTTTTGGCTGGCTGCGTGTGCCATTTCTTTGCTATTTATTACTTTGTTGAGCCTATCTAGCCGATAGGCTCAACAAAGAATATTAAACACGTATTAGCGAGTTTTTACCTCTAGCACTTTGGCAGAAAACTGGTATTGCTGTGATTGCGGTACAGCCAATTTAATGCTCTTACCTTGTTCCGCTTGCTGTGGTCGCAGGTAGGTATCCGCCATGCGCTTGATGGATTGCCAAACCGTCACGTTTTCTTTTGCCAGTTGCTGACCAGACATATCAAACACTTGCACCTCAACTTCCACTTGAATGACAGATTGAGAGCTTTGGTTAGTGATTGATGTAGGCAAAATAAGCTCACCGCTTTGATAGCTTGCTGAACCAATCAATACATCCACACCTGAATCTGATAGCTGCATGGTTGGCTTTTTGGCGTTTACCACCACGGTCGTGCCAACGGTTTTCGTTACCACAGGAATTGTCGCAATCGCAGGAGCTGCGATTGTTTCAACTACGCTTGCTGTTGTTTGTGTCTCCGTCGCTTGCTGCGCCGGTTTTTTCATGACGTACTCCCAGGTAAAGTCATCGTTCAACTTCACTTCTCGACCATCGGCTAAAGTGATGACCTCGGCGGCGTATGTGGATGAGGCGGCAAGTAGGGTCGCCAGAGTAATCCATGTTTTCATTGTTATACCTTTTAATTAGAGTCTGCTTAGCGGCGCCAAAACGCAGGAAAGAACAGTACAAGAATAGTCAGAATTTCCAAGCGGCCCATTAACATCCCAAAGCTTAAGAGCCATTTGGCAGTATCGGGCAGAGGCGCGAAGTTGCCTGTCGGGCCAATCACACTGCCCATACCAGGGCCAACATTGGCAACGGCGGTGATTGAGCCAGAAATACTGGTCACAGGGTCGAGGCCAAGAGCACTTAAACAACCCGCGATAAAGATAATGGTGATAAAAAACATCAAGCCAAATGCCACCACTGAGCGAACAATATCATCATTCACCGGTCGCTGGTTATAACGCTGTACAAACACCCCAGAAGGGTGAATCAACTTCATCATTTGTTTGTTTAGCAGCGTCATTGCAATTTGGAAGCGGAAGATTTTGATCCCGCCAGACGTTGATCCTGAGCATGCTCCCGCCATCATTAAGAATGCGAAAAGAGTAGTGGGTAATGCGCCCCATGCGGTGAAGTCTTCTAAGCCAAAGCCAGTTGTGGTGACGACAGAGACAATATTAAACATCGACACTCGCAGGGCATCCAAAATGGTGTACCCATCTCGAATCACTAGCCAAGCTGAAATCACTAAGCTAGAGAATACGAACAGGTACGCAAATCCTCTAACTTGAGCGTCGTTAACCAACACATCAATACGGCGTTTACGTAATGCGGCGATAAAGAGCAAAAACGGCAAACCACCTAAGAACATAAAGGTAGTGGCCACCCAATGTGCGCCATTAGAGAAGTGGTTCATTGACCCATCAGATGTAGAGTATCCACCCGTCGATAGCGTAGTAAAGGCATGGTTGATTGCTTCGAACAGGTTCATGCCGGTGATCAAGTAGCCCAAAATACATAGGCCCGTTAGCATCAAATAAACCGCTACGATGTTTTTGGCGACCGTTTTCGCTCTTGGACTACTTTTATCCGACCAATCTGATGATTCGGTTTGGAATAGCTTCATACCACCGACATTCAGCATAGGTAACACTGCTACCGCCATCACGATAAAACCAATGCCACCAAGCCATTGTAAAATAGAGCGCCACAGCAATATGCTCGGCGCCATGTTGTCTAGGCCACTGAGCACCGTTGAGCCCGTCGTGGTGATACCCGACATCGTTTCGAAGTAGGCGTCGGTGAAGCTGATGTGGTTGATAAACACAAATGGCAAGGCGGCAAACGCACTCGCGATGGTCCAAACCAAACTGGTGATGAGGAACATATCGCGTACGCTGAGTTTGAACTTGGCGGTTCGACCTATCGTTAGGCAGATGAAGGCGGCAAGGTGCGTGATCACAACGGCTTGGGCGAAATCGAGGAATCCCCCCGTACCGGTAAAGAAAGCGACCAAAGTCGGCACGTACATAAACAGGGCCAGTTTGGATAAAACTAGCCCGATAACAAACAGTACGGGACGTAAGTTGACCATAGGAAAATCCTAGAGGAAGAATGGACTCGGCTGGAATAGCGCTTCGACGTCTGATACGTATTTTTTGTTGACCAGGAACATCACCACATGGTCATCCTGTTCGATGACCGTACGGTCGTGGGCAATAAGAACTTCTTCGCCACGAACGATAGCACCAATGGTGGTCCCAGGTGGAAGCTTTATATCTCCAATCGCACGTCCAACCACTTTAGATGTACTTTCATCACCGTGAGCGACGGCTTCAATCGCTTCCGCAGCGCCGCGGCGAAGTGAGGACACGTTTACGATATCAGCGCGACGAACGTGCGTTAGCAAGGCTGAAATAGTGGCTTGCTGAGGTGAGATTGCTACATCAATTACGCCGCCTTGTACCAGGTCTACATAAGCGCCACGTTGGATCAGCACCATCACTTTTTTAGCGCCCATGCGTTTTGCCAACATTGCAGACATGATGTTGGTTTCATCTTCGTTGGTCAGCGCGATGAAGACGTCGACTTGGTCGATGTTCTCTTCCGAGAGAAGCTCTTGGTCTGCCGCATCACCGCAGAACACGATGGTGTTTTCTAGTTGCTCAGAGAGCTTTTCTGCACGCTGGTAGTTACGCTCAATCAGCTTCACGCTGTAAGTTTGCTCTAGGCGTTTTGCCAAGCTTGCGCCGATGTTACCCCCGCCAACAATCATGATGCGGCGGTACGGTTTTTCTAGGCGCTGAAGCTCACTCATCACTGAGCGAATATGATTACTTGCTGCAACGAAGAACACTTCATCGTCGGCTTCAATGATGGTGGTACCTTGTGGGCGAATCGGACGGCCTTGACGGAAAATCGCCGCCACACGGGTATCAATGTGCGGCATGTGCTCACGCAAAGCAGACAACGCATTACCCACCAGCGGGCCACCATAGTAGGCTTTCACCGCCACTAGGCTGACTTTCTGTTCAGCAAAGCTCACCACTTGCAGCGCGCCTGGGTATTGGATCAGACGTTCGATGTAGCTCGTGACGAGTTCTTCTGGTGCGATAAGGTGATCAACAGGAATGGCGCCAGATTTAAACAGGGCTTCTTTTTCTGCCAAGTATTCTGGAGAGCGAATACGCGCAACGCGGTTTGGGGTATTGAATAGAGTGAACGCGACCTGACAGGCGGCCATGTTGGTTTCATCAGTGTTGGTTACTGCGACGAGCATATCGGCGTCTTGCGCGCCAGCTTCGTGTAGCACGTCTGGATGGCTCGCATGGCCATTGACCACACGTAGGTCGTATTTGTCCTGCAATTCACGCAGTCGGTCGGCATTATTGTCGACGATGGTGATGTCGTTGTTTTCACCCACTAGGTTTTCTGCCAGTGTGCCGCCAACCTGACCTGCACCAAGAATAATGATCTTCATACTCTTTTCTCGTATCTGAAAAAGGCGATTGAAATCACTTCAATCGCCCTATTTAGCATGCTGTTACGCGTGTGTTTTAGTTAGTACTGCGTAGTAGAAACCATCCATATCTTCTTCGCCTGGTAGAATTTGACGACCAGGCTGGTCGGGATCAGAATCCAGCAGTTGCGCATCCGCGGTACGTGCTAAAAACGCTTTTACTTGCTCCACGTTTTCTTGCGGTGTGATTGAACAAGTCGCGTAAACCATGGTGCCGCCGGGCTTCAGTTGCGTCCACATGGCATCAAAAATTTCACTTTGCAGCTCTGCTAATGCGGTGATGTCGTCTGCACGACGTAGCCATTTGATGTCTGGGTGACGACGAATCACGCCAGTCGCAGAACATGGGGCATCCAGCAAAATGCGATCAAATTGCTCGCCTTGCCACCATTCTTGTGGATTACGCGCATCACCGCAAACCACTTTTGCCTGAAGGTTGAGACGCTTCAGGTTTTCATGCACACGTTTCAAGCGTGTGTCGTCGCAGTCAATCGCGACCACTTCACTGCCTGACGTGCGCTCTAGAATGTGCGCCGTCTTGCCACCTGGCGCTGCACAGCAATCTAAAATCAGTTCGCCGTCTTGTGGTTTTAGATAGTTGATCGAGAGCTGCGCCGCCGCATCTTGGACCGAAACCCAACCTTTTTCAAAACCAGGTAGCTTCATCACGTCACATGGTGCGGCCAATTTTATGGCGTCCATTGCTTCTGTGTGTGGCGTGCTATCAATGTTTTCATTTTTGAGCAGCGCAAGGTATTCATCACGAGTGTGGTGTTGATGGTTCACACGCAGCCACATTGGTGCTTTTTGGTTGTTCGCTTCAACAATGCTTTCCCATTGCTGTGGGTAGGCCTCTTGCAGCAGTTTTAGTAACCAGCTTGGGTGACCGTACTTGCCAGCGTTGTTGCTGACGGCCATTTGGTCGAGTTCTTCTTGGTTGCGCTGGTAGTTACGCAATACCGCGTTAATCAAACCACGCAGACGAGGACCTTTCAGCTCTTTAGTGCCTTCAACCGTTTCACCGACAGCTGCGTGCGCAGGAATGCGCATGAAGCTCAGTTGGTAAATACCAACCAGAATTAGGTGATGGAATACACGTTGTTTGCCTTTTAGCGGCTTATCCATCAATTGGTTTGCGATCATTTCTAGGCGAGGTAGGTAACGTAGCGCACCGTAACAGATCTCTTGTAACAGAGCGTGGTCACGAGGTCGTACCGTTTGTTGAGCCGCTGGAAGAGCGCTTGAAAGTGAGTGGCCCTTGTCGACGACAAGATACAGGACGTTAGCAGCCGCAGTGCGAACATTCATGATGAGTACCTTAAAGTAAAGGAGGGCATCTCTGCCCTCTAAAAGTTCGTATAATCGGGGATAATAACCCCTAGTATGGCTTAAACCAGCAGAGTGCCAACTTCAAACCAAGCCGCACGCGAATTCAGAATATCCTGAACTGACATGGCTTTTTTGCCCGGAACTTGCAGTTGCTCTAGCACCAGTACGCCGTTGCCTGTCGCAACATAAATACCGGTTTTATCTGCTTGTACGATGGTGCCGGCTGGCTTGTCACTGGTTTGCTCTGCCACACGGCTTTGCCATACTTTGATGCTGTTTTCTGCCGCCTCAAAGTGGCTCATTGGCCATGGGTTAAATGCACGAACGCAGCGCTCAATGTGCGCCGCATCGTCGTTCCAGTTGATGCGTGCTTCTTCTTTGCTGAGCTTTTTCGCATAGTTCGCTAGCTCATCGTCTTGCTTCACTGGCACTGCTTTACCCGCAGCAATGTCTACTAGGCAGTCAATCAGGGCTTCTGGACCAAGCTCAGCCAATTTTTCGTACATTGAAGCGCTGGTATCTGTCGCTTCGATTGGCAGAGTTGCAATCTT
This sequence comes from Vibrio sp. 970, assembly GCF_033339075.1. Lineage (NCBI taxonomy): Bacteria > Pseudomonadati > Pseudomonadota > Gammaproteobacteria > Vibrionales > Vibrionaceae > Vibrio > Vibrio sp. 970. Next base: position 9,714 of record NZ_JAWOTW010000019.1, on the reverse strand, counting down.
CAGCATATCACCAGTGTCGAGACCGATGTCCATCTGCATGATGGTCACGCCAGTTTCTGCATCGCCCGCCCAAATAGAGCGTTGGATTGGAGCCGCACCACGCCAACGAGGTAGGATAGAACCATGTACGTTGATACAACCCAGTTTAGGGGTATCAAGAACCGCTTGTGGCAGCAGCATACCGTACGCCACGACAACCATGAGGTCGGCGTTCAGATCGGCAAGTTCTTGTTTCGCTTCGTCGGACTTAAAGCTTTCAGGTTGGTAAACCGGGATATTGTGTTCTAGCGCCAGTTGTTTTACCGGTGGCGCAGCCATTTTTTTGCCACGACCCGCTGGACGATCTGGGTTTGTGTAAACCGCGATGACTTCATGCTCCGAAGACAACAACGCCGCCAAGTGACGGGCGGCGAAATCCGGAGTACCTGCAAAGACAATTCGTAAAGACTGACTCAAGGTAGACTTCCTTCTAATTGGTATGGTTCGAGATTAAGCGTTTTGCTGCTTCTCGTTAAAGCGTTTGATTTTCGCTAGCTTGTCCTGAATGCGTTTGCGTTTCAGTGGCGATAGGTAATCCACGAACAGCTTACCTTGTAAGTGATCAAGCTCGTGTTGAACACAAATCGCTAGCAGCTCGTCGGCTTCAAAGGTGAACTCTTTGCCATCACGATCCAGTGCTTTAACGGTAACTTCTGCAGCGCGAGGCACAAGTGCGCGCGCACCTGGTACCGACAGACAGCCTTCTTCGATGCCATCTTCGCCACGCTTTTCCAGAATCTCAGGGTTGATTAGCACCATCGGCTCATCGCGAGTTTCTGAAATATCAATCACTACGATACGTTTGTGGATATCAACCTGCGTTGCAGCAAGGCCAATACCTTCTTCGTCGTACATGGTTTCAATCATGTCATCGACGATTTTTTGAATCTCAGGTGTCACCGCTTCAACAGGCTTTGCGACTGTGCGCAGGCGATCATCCGGGAATGTTAATACTTGTAATACAGACATATTCACTCGAAATATTGAACTGTGCCGAAACAGCACAAACCTTGTTGGCTCAATTCTAGACATTTTATAGCCTAAATGACAGCATCCTTGCACCAATTTCCATTCTGGTTCCTGCTTAATAGACCAAGGACGAGGGTCATGAATCGAATTTTCCGCAACGTTGCCAGTGTTACGTTGCCGTTACTTTTCTCTTTCAACGCTGTAGCAAATGTGGATGCGAACCCACTGACTGTTAAAGATGATGCGCCACAAACATATGTAGTTGTGAAGGGCGATACGCTATGGGATATTTCGGCCATGTACTTAGATAGCCCGTGGTTGTGGCCTCGTTTATGGCAAGTAAACCCGGAAATCGATAACCCTCATTTAATTTATCCCGGTGACAAGCTGTCTTTGGTGTGGATTAACGGTCAGCCCGTGTTGAGCCTAAAACCGGTTAAGAAGCTGAGCCCGAAAGCTCGCATCACAGAAAAGAAAGCCGTACCAACGGTCGCGGAAGGTTTGGTGATGCCTTACCTTAAATCGGATCGGTTGCTAGATAAAGATTCGTTGAACAGAGCAGCAAAAGTGATGGGTAGCAGCAAAGGCAGTAAGTATCTGACTGCAGGAGATGTGCTGTATATCAATGGCAATCAGACCGCGACAGGTTGGGCTATTTATCGACCAGTAGCTACCTTTTCGCGTGACGATGTGTCCGAAGAGATTACCGCGCTGCGTTTGATTGCCAAAGGCGAGCTCGTTGAAGCTTCGAGTGATTATTCAGGTTTGAAGCTTACATCGCAAATGCAAGAAATCCTACGTAACGATATCGCGTTGCCAAATCAATCGGTTGAGAATACTGACTTCACGACTACGTTCTATCCGCTGCCGTCGCCACAAGGCAGTTCTGCAAAGTTGCTAGGTAATATCGAAGGTATTCGCTTTAGTTCAACTAACCAAGTCGTGGTGATTGATAAAGGCACGTCAGACAATCTCAAGCAAGGCAGTGTGTTTGATTTAAAAGAAGACGCGCACCCAGTTTACAAAGACGGCGATGAGTTCAAGAAAGAGTTTGGCGTGCTTGATAAGAAAATTACTTTGCCTCAAAGCAAAGTTGGTGAGTTGCTGGTCATTCGTCCTTATGAGTACTTTAGCTTGGCACTGATCACTAACAGTACGAAACCCATTAACCAAGATATTTCGGTGGTGTCACCGTTGGCGGACGAATTAACCATCGATGAATCGACGAAATAACGATGATCTCGATGCCTGGTTAAAACTGAGTTGTTTACCAGGCATTGGCGGCGTCAAAATGAATAAGCTACTGGCAAGAGACACGCCACGTAACATCGTAAACTTCTCTCCTGAACAGCTACAACAACTTGGGTTAACAACTAAGCAAATTCAAGCTTGGGCTTCAACAGATAAAGAAGTCGATGCTTGTTTAAGTTGGCTTGAGGCTTCTACAAATCATCATATCCTGACACTGACTGACCCGTGTTATCCACCTCAGCTCAAACAAATCGTTGCACCGCCACCTCTACTTTTTGTTCAAGGAAATCCTACTTGTCTTTCTCAGCCACAAATCGCGATGGTTGGAAGTCGAAATGCGAGTATTGATGGATTACAGCATGCACGTCAGTTTGCTGCAGAGTTTGTTCAGCACGATTTTATTGTCACCAGTGGTCTCGCTTTAGGCATTGATGGTCATGCGCATGATGGTGCGTTGCAAGCGGGTGGTAAGACGATTGCGGTGCTAGGATCTGGCTTAGCAAATATTTATCCGGCACGTCATCGTGGTTTAGCGCAACGTGTTATTGAACACGGGGCTTTGGTGTCTGAGTTTCGGCCTAATGCCAAGCCGCGCCCAGAAAACTTCCCGCGTCGTAATCGTATTATTAGTGGATTATCGCTTGGTGTACTGGTCGTCGAGGCGGCGAAAAAGAGCGGCTCGTTAATTACAGCTCGTTACGCGCTTGAGCAAGGTCGAGAAGTATTTGCGCTGCCAGCGTCAATCAATGCCCCCAATGCCTGCGGTGGAAACCAGTTGATACGTCATGGCGCTTGCCTCGTAGAAAAGACGAAAGATGTCTTAGATGAAATACAGTCCTTGCTTGATTGGTCTATTAATCAGAGTACCGATTTATTTTCTACGTTAAATGATGAAGAAGAATTGCCATTTCCTCAGCTGTTAGCTAACGTAGGAAGTGAAGCTACACCGGTTGATATTCTTGCAAACAGGACCAATATACCTGTCCAAGAAGTCATGATGCAGCTCTTAGAGTTAGAACTCTCTGGGCATGTCGTTGCGGTTTCAGGTGGCTATATTCGAAAGGGGAGGGGCTAGCTATGATGATGGATATACTGATGTATCTATTCGAAACCTACATCCATAGCGATGCAGAGTTACAGGTCGAACAAGACGAGTTGGAAGAAGAGTTGCTTCGTGCAGGCTTCCAACAAAAAGATATCTACAAAGCCCTTGTCTGGTTAGAAGAGCTTGCCGCATTGCAGCAAAGTGACACCTCTTCTGCAATCTCGACTTGCATGGCTTCGTCATCAACTCGTATCTACACAGCGAAAGAGATGCAGCGTTTAGATTTGGAATGCCGAGGGTTTCTATTGTTTCTCGAGCAAATCAATGTGTTAACCACAGAAACTCGCGAAATGGTGATTGACCGAGTGATGGGATTAGAAACGAGTGAGTTTGAGCTTGAAGACCTCAAATGGATCATTCTGATGGTGCTGTTTAATGTGCCTGGCAACGAAAACGCTTACACGCTAATGGAAGAGCTGTTGTACACCAAGGAACAAGGGATTCTTCACTAACCATCTGGGCAAGTTCGAGTTTAGCTAGAATAAACGCGAGCTTGTCTTTTTGTGTGTTTTTCACGAAACGGTAAGTATGAGTAGTAAAATCGACAACACCCTTTTCTCTGCCCATGAACACGCTTTGGAACACGAGCCGTGTCCAAAATGTGGTGGTGAGCTGACTCTCAAGCACGGAAAACATGGCCCATTTCTCGGCTGTAACCATTACCCAAGCTGTGATTACATTAAACCGCTACACAGCAATGATGGTCACATCGTGAAAGAGTTGGGTGTGCCTTGTCCTGAGTGTGGCAATGAGTTGGTTCTCCGCCAAGGGCGCTACGGTATGTTCGTTGGTTGTAGCCATTACCCGGCTTGTCATCATATTGAGTCGATTAATCAACCAGAGCCAGAGGCGCAGTCACAAGAGCAACACGCTTGCCCTGAATGTGGCAAAGGACATTTGGTTGAGCGTAAAACCCGATTTGGCAAAACATTCTACGCGTGTGATAACTACCCTAAATGCAAATTTGCTGTGAACCTTGCTCCGGTCAAGGGGCGATGCGAAGAATGTGGTTTTACTTTGTTGGTGGAGAAGAAACTCGCCAGTGGTGTGAAATTGCAATGTGCCAACCGTAAGTGCCAGCACACCCAACAAGGGTAAATACATCAAAGGAATTAAAAAGGGTCGCATCGTGCGACCCTTTTTTTATTTTTTGCTGCCAAACGTTAGTGTTGAGGCTGTTTAGCGAACGCTTGCACGGCTGGGAAAGCTATTGGGTCTAAGATGTCTGCCAGAGCGCACAACCTACGGTGCAATTCTCCTGGGTAGTCGCCACACACGTTGATGTGTCCCATCTTGCGACCTGCACGTTTCTCTTTGCCATACCAATGAATGTGGCAACCATCCATTAATAACAATGCTTCTGGTAGTGTGTCTTCACCAAGAATATTAATCATTGAGGTTTCACGAACCAATTTCGTACTGCCTAATGGTAAGCCGCACACTGCGCGCAGATGGTTTTCAAACTGACACGTTTCTGCACCTTGCTGTGTCCAGTGACCAGAGTTGTGCACGCGTGGAGCAATCTCATTCACTAAAAGTGCCCCATCGACATCAAAGAACTCAAGCGCTAATACGCCAACGTAATCTAGGCTATCTGCGACTGCCGTGAACATTTGCTTTGCTTGTTCCTGTAACCCTGGCGCATCAATCGCAGTAGAAAGACTCAATACACCGTTGGTGTGGACGTTCTCTGCCAGAGGATACACTTCCACACTGCCATCTTTGCTTCGAGCACCAACCAGTGATACTTCGCGGTTAAAAGGAACAAACTCTTCAGCAACAATCGCTTGAGTTGGTGTTGCCGCGATGCACTCTGCCATCTCAGTCCAAATGTCGTCGACTTGAGAAGCTTCTTTTAAGCGCCATTGGCCTTTACCATCGTAACCACCTAATGCACTTTTCAGAACCATTGGCATACCAACGTGTTCAATTGCGCGCTCAAAGTCTTCACGAGTTTCAATGACGTAGTATTTCGCGTTGCGCACGCCAGCATCATCAAGCAGTGCTTTTTCAATACGGCGATCACCACCTGCTTTGATGGCTTGCGTACTTGGTAGAAACTTGCCGCTCGCTTCGCAAACCTTGAGCACGTCATGTGGAATATGCTCGAACTCGGCAGTAATCACATCAACTTGCATAATCGCATTTTCCAAGCCATGGCCAAGTACCTGTTGAGTTAAAGGGTGAACGACATCACCGCTGCTGATATCGTAAGCTGAAATTTGAATATTCAGTGGCGCACCAGCCAGAGACATCATACGAGCCAACTGACCCGCACCAAGAACCAGTACATGCATCTGATTAATCCTCTGCAGGGTTTGGATTTGCGAGAACTGTTTCCGTTTGCTCATTACGGAATGCTTCTACCTTCGCCATGATGTTTTCATCATGAGTGCCTAGGATTTGCGCTGCTAGGATACCGGCGTTTGTTGCGCCCGCTTCGCCAATCGCCAATGTACCAACCGCAATTCCCTTTGGCATCTGTACAATAGAAAGCAGTGAATCCATACCTTTCAGTGCACGAGACTGAACGGGAACCCCAAGCACTGGCAAACTAGTAAACGCCGCCGCCATACCTGGTAGGTGGGCTGCACCACCTGCGCCTGCGATGATAACTTTGATGCCGCGTTCTTTTGCGCCACTAGCGTAGTCAGCCAGTAATTGAGGAGTTCGGTGTGCTGACACGACTTTTGTTTCGTAAGGCACGCCAAATTGGTCTAGCATGTCCGCTGCTAGTTTCATGGTTGGCCAATCGGATTTAGAACCCATGATGATACCGACTTTCATCTCAAACTCCTTTAAGCTGCAAAAATTAGGTGAGCTATAAATTTGTACGCATTATACGGGGATTTTTATCTCAAGCAAACGTTTGCGTCTTGTTGTTGGCGCTATTGATACATTTTATAAAAAATTGCTTTAGTGTCTGAGAATGAATATTTGTACACTTAGTGAAAACAACACAGTCAAACAAATAGGAAGTAATCGGTGGATAACTTTGAACAAGTGCTCAACGCACTCAAGCAAGGCGAAGTGATTGCCTATCCAACAGAAGGGGTTTTTGGTGTCGGATGTGATCCAGATAACCCAGAAGCAATTCAAAAGCTATTAGAGCTCAAGCAGCGTCCGGTAGAAAAAGGGCTGATTCTCATCGCGGCAAGTTATGATCAGCTCTTGCCTTATATTGATGAATCTCAGTTGACTGAAGAACAATTACAGACTGTTCATGCCACTTGGCCAGGCCCATACACCTGGATCATGCCAGCGAGCGATAAAGTATCCAACTGGGTTTCAGGGCAGTTTGATTCAATTGCGGTTCGTGTGACTGATCATCCTTTGGTGCAAAAAATGTGTAATGCATTCGGAAAGCCGTTAACCTCTACCAGCGCGAATCTTTCCGGCTTACCACCGTGTATGACCACGGAAGAAGTCGAAGAGCAGTTGGGTGATAAGCTGGTCGCCATTCTTCGTGGCGAGACCAGCGGTCGTGATAAACCCAGCGAGATTCGTGACGCCAAAACTTCACAAATATTAAGACAGGGTTAACCCTGCTAGCCAGCCATCATTAGGTTTCACGTAATAGGTAATAACGTATGTCAGCGATCGATAAGCACGCCGTAAAGCAGTTCTTGATGTCACTTCAGGACTCCATTTGTCAGCAGTTAGAACAAGAAGATGGAAAGGCCGTCTTTGTCGAAGATGCATGGCAACGTGAAAAAGGAGAGCGTCTGGGTGGCGGTGGTCGCTCACGTGTTTTGCGTGATGGCCTTGTTTTCGAGCAGGGAGGCGTGAACTTCTCGCATGTGGAAGGGAAAGAAATGCCAGCATCTGCGACAGCGCATCGCCCAGAGCTAGCGGGTCGTCGTTTTGAAGCGATGGGTGTTTCTTTGGTTATTCACCCTAAAAACCCTTATGTACCGACTTCACACGCCAATGTCCGCTTCTTTATTGCAGAAAAAGATGGCGAAGACCCAATTTGGTGGTTTGGTGGTGGTTTTGACCTAACACCGTTCTACCCATTTGAAGAAGATTGCCAATCATGGCACGACACTGCAAAACAGCTTTGTGCACCATTTGGTGACGATGTTTACCAAGAGCATAAAGCATGGTGTGACAAATACTTCTTCCTACCACATCGTAATGAAACTCGCGGTGTTGGCGGTTTGTTCTTTGATGATCTAAACCAGTGGGAATTTGATAAGTGTTTTGCTTACATCAAAGCAGTGGGTGAAGGCTATTGCCAGGCTTACTTGCCGATCGTTTCTCGTCGTAAAGAGATCAAGTATGGTGAGCGTGAGCGTGAATTCCAACTATATCGTCGCGGCCGTTACGTAGAGTTCAACTTAGTGTATGACCGTGGCACCTTATTTGGTTTACAAAGTGGTGGGCGTACTGAGTCGATTCTGATGTCAATGCCGCCGCTCGCTCGCTGGGAGTACTGCTACGAGCCAGAAGCGGGATCGCCAGAAGCTGAACTTTACGAGCGATACCTAACGCCCCGAGAGTGGTAAGCACGGAATCTCCTTTTCTATATAGATAGATAGTGATAGGGTCATCTGTAATCAGGTGGCCCTGTTTTCTCTATATCTAAGTAAGGAACAAAGGTAAGGAAATGACCCAGCAAATCGATCGCTATGCCGTGTTTGGTAATCCTATCGGACACAGTAAGTCGCCATTCATTCACACCTTGTTTGCTCGTCAAACTAATCAATCTTTGGTGTATACCGCAGAAAGTGCACCTGTTGATGGTTTTATTGACGCGGCGAAGGTGTTTTTTGCTGAAGGTGGCAAGGGGTGCAACATCACTATGCCATTTAAAGAAGATGCTTATCAATTTGCTAGTCGATTGACAGAACGGGCTCAGTTAGCAGGCGCGGTAAATACCCTCAAGAAGTTAGACGATGGTGAAATCATCGGTGACAACACTGATGGTGCAGGTTTAGTGCAAGATCTGCTTCAGCATCAGGTTGTATTGGAAGGTGCGCGAATCCTAATTATTGGTGCTGGTGGTGCAGCTCGTGGTGTTATTAAGCCACTACTCGATCAAAAGCCGACCTCTTTAACCATTACCAACCGTACCTTTAGTAAAGCACAAGAGCTCGCAGAGCTGTTTGTCTCTCACGGTCCTATCCTCGCCAAAGAGATGGCAAGTATTGATGAAGAGTATGATGTCATCATTAACTCCACATCCGCTTCTCTTAGTGGTGAACTGCCGACTATTTCATCCTCCATCTTTGCCGCTAACAGTACAAGCTATGACATGATTTATGGCAAAGGGGTGACGAGCTTTAACTTATGGGCAAAAGAGAATGGTGCCGCTCATGCGTATGACGGTCTTGGAATGTTAGTTGGGCAGGCTGCGGAAAGCTTTATGCTCTGGCGTGGCTTACGTCCTGGTGCCAAACAAATTCTCAGAGAACTAAGAAAGAATCTTGAAGGTCAATAAGCGATGAATCAATCCATCTTATTCCCAGATATTCAATCATGGGATGAAGTATCACAATCGGTAAACTTTTCGGCGCAACAATCAGGCGCACTAATAGAGTGCTTTGTGACGAAACAAAAGTTAGAAAAGCTCAGTGGTTCACTGATTGAAACTGAGCAAGCGGCAATTAAAGTGTTTACTGATTACAAATTCGACCTAGAAGAAATGGCTGAAGAGCTAATAGAAGATGAAGCCTTCAACGAAGAAGGCCATATCATCATCGGTTAACAGGGTTTTAGTTCAAGTCTTTTACTTCATTTAAGTAGTCGTTTTTGTTCTGCACATAGTTATTGGCAGACTTTTGCAAGAAAGCTCGTTCTTTTTCTGATAGAGGGCGAGCTTGTTTTACTGGGCTTCCAACATATAAGTAGCCACTTTCTAATACTTTCCCTGGTGGCACTAAACTGCCTGCTCCGATCATCACCTCTGACTCAATTACAACAGCATCTAAAACAATAGCTCCCATACCAACCAAAACACGATCGTGGATCTCACAACCGTGCAGCATCACTTTGTGGCCAATCGTAACGTCATTACCAATAATCAATGGGTAGCCGTTTGGGTTTTCGGCGTTCTTATGGGTGACATGCAAAACACTGCCATCTTGAATATTCGTTCGATCACCAATGTGAATGTGGTTTACATCACCTCGCGCTGCTACCAGTGGCCAAATGCTAGAATCATCGCCAATTCGGATATCACCGACTAAAACAGAGGTTGGGTCAACGTAAACACGCTCACCAAGTTCAGGCTTTATACCTTTGTAGCTTCTCATTGAGCTCATCTTTTTTCCTTATTCAGGGCGATTACAGGGTGTATGGAGGTAGAATAGTAGTGAAAACTCGCCTTTTAGAATAAAAAACACCCA
>NZ_JAWOTW010000018.1:0-85741 GCF_033339075.1 Vibrio sp. 970 | reverse complement strand
AGTAGTTTTACAGGCAAAGCCGAAACGGATGATAACCACCTACTGAAGTAGGTGGTTTAGGGCTGAAAACAAAAAAAACTCGTCAAATGACGAGTTTTATTCTTTATATCAGTCCGTTACTCTAGGCTTTTCAATTCCGATGTATCAACGCCTTTTATTGCATCTTTCGCCACTTTATCAGGATCAAAGACATCACGTTCTTCATACGAATTATCAATCATGCCTTGTCCTATCGCGGTCGCCTGCTTTTGTAACTTGTTACCCTCTACCTCACCAGCATCCCAGCCTTGTCGATAATCTGAGTCGGTTTGATACCTTGTTTCGTCCTTAATATAGTGTTCAAAATCATTCCCTGCCTCTTGCATACCACTATGCCGACCGTCATGAAAGCCTTGGATATAAGCTTCATCATAACCGCTCTCTTTTAACGCGCTGTCACTCGTACCACAGCCTGAGAGGAGAACAAAAAATAGCGAAACGAATACCTTATGAAACATATTTAGGCCTCAAAGCTTTCAAATAAATTAATCATAGTTCGCGATTTCAACTTCTGCTTACTTCAGGCTATTAGATAGCATTGTGACTCGACGAAGCCTGTGAACTTGAGTCCCTACAGTGAGTACAAAGCTGGACAAAGCATCACACCTACTGATAAACATTATACTCAACGCGCGTTTAATACTTCCATCGCAAGTGCTTCATCATCTTGCTCAGCCAAACCGCTAATGCCAATTGCACCGACGATTTTCCCCTCTTGTTCTATAGGCACACCACCCATAAAGCCTGTGATCTTCGGGTCAGTCCAATAACTCAACTGCTTACCCGTCTCACGAGCCCAAGCACCCAGATTGCCGCTAGGCTGACGGTCTCTAGCCGAGGTGTAAGCTTTGTTCTGTGCCAACAAACCTGCTTGCACACTCACATCATCCATTCGGGCAAAACCGAGCAATTCTCCATGTGTATCAACCACGGCAACCGCAATGTTTTGCTTGCGAGCAGTCGCAATTTCCAATGCCGTTTGAATTAGAGTTTGAACTTGTACGTATTTCATTTTTCTCTCCTACGGGATCTCATGACCAAGGGTTTTCTCGAACAAGCCATACCAATGGCTACGTGATAGCGTGACGCTCTCTACTTGAGCACAAGCGCGAATACGTTGTGGGTTTGCAGTACCAATAACAGGTTGAATTTGGCTTGGGTGACGCGTTAGGAAGGCTAAAACAATCGCCTCTGACGGCACGCCATATTCAGCTGCTAGCGCCATCACCATCTCCGCAATCTGTCTGGTGTTGTGATCATCAGAATGTAAACCACGCTCTGAGAATCTTCCCTGCGCCATACTGCCCCACGCTTGCAGTTGGATATTGTGCTTACGGGCATGTTCCAGTATTCCTGCAACGTAGTCAGATGCAGACGAAGGAAGCCCCATGCCTTGCTTGATGAAGTCAGACTTAGCCAGACTCATTTCCAACTGGTTCGCCACAACAACTTCGCCCGTAGCTTGTTGAAGAAGATCAATTTGAGCACTGTTCATGTTAGAAACACCGAAGTGGTTAACTTTGCCAGCTTGTTTCAGAGCTTTTAGCGCTGTGCCCAGTTCTTCAAATTCAACCAAAGGATCAGGACGATGCAGCATCAAAACATCAAGGTTTTCCACGCCAAGGCGTTCAAGAATGCCCTCAACAGAAGCCGTCACCCATTTAGCAGAGAAGTCATACTGCTTAACACCTTGCTCATCTCCTAGACGGATGCCGCACTTGGATTGCAAATAAATTCGTTCTCGTAAGGTTGAGTCATTGGCTAAGATGCGCCCAAACACTTCTTCTGCCTTACCGAATTTGTAGATATCCGCATGATCAAAGAGATTGATGCCCACCTCTAATGCTACCTCTACAGCGGCATAAGCTTGGTTTTCATCTTGGGCGGTTAATGGGTTGCGATTCCACTCCCCTCCAAGCCCCATGCAGCCGAAGACCAAGCGGCTAACGTTAGGTAAGGTTTTGGCGAGCGGTAGTGTTGGATTGTTCATCGTTATTCTCACTTTTCCGATTTCTGCATCTTCAATTTCTTAAGTTAACTCTAACCATCTTACCGTTCGTAAAAATTAGTTTAATACCGTAAAATCGAATTCATTATCCTTGATACCGAACAATAAAGACGAGCAATCAAGATGGCAGATTATAAGAGAATCGAAAAACTGATGCTGTTTGCCGAAGTGGCTCAAACACTTAACTTTTCTAGGGCAGCGGAGCAACTTGGCATTTCTAAAAGTTACCTGTCAGAACAAATCAAGCGATTGGAATCGGAACTCGCCACGCCTTTGATTGTTCGAACTACACGCAGCGTGAGATTGACGGCAGAAGGTGAATCGATCTTTGCACAAGCGGAAGATCTCAAACGCCGCGTAATGGAAATGGAAAAGAGTTTAAGTCAGCGATCTGAACAAATAGACGGTCTGATTCGTCTTACCGCTCCCAAGATGTTTGCTGAAGCGGTGCTGCATGATTTGTGCGTAGCGTTTCGCGCTTTACATCCAAACGTAGAGTTCGAGATCCTTTCTAGCTATCAAGCGTTTAATCTGACAGAAACCAGCGTTGATTTTGCGTTTCGAGCGACAAGAACGCCGCCAGAGAATATGATTGCTCATCACCTTTTGGACTACCACCACTGGCTGGTTGCCTCTCCTCAGTATCTGCAAGAAGAAGGTACGCCGGAGACATTAGATGATTTACAAGAGCATCAATGCTTAACCACATTGCATCAAAAAGAGTGGCCGTTAAAAACGGGAACAGTTCAAACCCAAGGTTGGCTTTCAAGCAATGAAAACCGCTTACTCAAAGAATCAGCCCTGTCTGGCAATGGCATTGCTCGGTTAGCAAGTTACTTTGTCGAACAAGACGTTGAACATGGCCGTCTAGTGCAGGTTCTATCGGAAGAAACCGACCACCAGCACAACGCGGTTTACTTGGTGTACCCACAACTTATCTATCAATCGGCGAAAACCAGAGCCTTCATTGAATTCGTGAAGCAGCACTTTGCTATATAACTAAAGCAGTTAATCCGCCGACCACACCGAGCGAATATCTGGCCAACCCCAGTTAGTAAGAGCGACGTCTTCTAAAACACCTTGGAAACGCAAAGTTTGTGTATGGTGAAACATGGGTGCAATCCAGTATTCGCTGATCAACGTCGATGCAATTGGCTCCAATGCATTAAGGTAGTCCTCAAGTGGAACGAAAGATCTTACTCTCTGTAGTTGTTCATCTAACCATTGTGCGTTCTTCTCTCCCAAAGTGTGGAATAGCACAGCGTTGCTGAAGAAGTTCGTGAACGCTGAGGCATGACGATTATCATCTAGGTTTATGTTCGTTACGACCATTGTCTCATTTAGCTCACCGTTCTTAGCCTTCTCGTTCAGCTCACGGTAGGAATACATAACAATTTCTACTTTACTGCCAACACTCGCCAAACGATTAGAAATAGCCCGCGCACAGCGACGCAACGCGGTATAGTTATATCCTGCTATCGTAATGTGTTTAGGTAACTTAAGCGGCTCACTGAACGGACGGAGCACTGGCTTCCAACCTGGTAGCAGGTTATAAGCGGGTATACTCCCAAATACAATATTCTCGCGGCGCATCACTTCGGCCAAGTGCTCAGGTTGAATTAGCTCACTAATATAACGGCGCTGCGCTAAAGAGAGTTTGTGCTTAGCGTGCTGATTAAATAAGGCGAATAAGCAACCATCTTCTATTCGACTACGCTTGCTCGCCGATGAGTGTTCTCGGTTTTGCGTCGACATATAGTGTCCACACAAATCCTCCTCGGGCGAAGCATCCCTTTGCAACGTATTTGCTGCCAATGACGGGTTCTCCATTTGCTCGTCATTAACAATCCAGATAGTCACCAAATCCGTTAGAACTCTACATGCATAGTAACCATTAAATGCTTGCAGTTTTAAACGACTTTCATTGTGCTCGACAACAGAGAATGGGCCACTTCCGACCACCAGCTTGTTATTCGCTACGTTAACTTGGCTTACTGGTTGAATGCCGTATTTCACACCAGAAATAAGTCCAGCAAAGCCCAAGTCAGCTCGATTAAGCTTAAAAACAACTTTCAATGGCGTTGGCGCAGTAATGTTAGCAACATGTGCCAACTCTTTTTCGTAGTACTGTAGTGAACTCAACTTTGCAAACAAGCTAACCACTGTTTCTGCATCAATGGAATTACCATTATGAAAAGTCAGACCAGGACGAAGGTAGAAAGTCCATTCGAAGGTGTTTTCGTCATAACGCCAGTGATGTGCGAGTTCTGGTTGCACTTTCCCATTGTTATCACTCGAAACTAAGCAACAATAGATTTGCCTTAATAAGAAACGTTCGCTGCTACGCTGAAGTTGATGTGGAACGACGCGCTCAAACATTCGCTTATAGGTTAATTGAATATTGAGCTGTCCTTCTTGAACAGAAGCACCAGACGTTGTTTTTAACAAACGGCCAAATGCCATTTCGTCTTCATCTAATATCGCTAGTGCTTTTTCATACTTGCCTAGCTTGATACGTTCAAGAGCCAAGCTCTCTTTTAAAACGTCTAACTCCATATTCAGAATAAGAGTCGATCGTTGGTTCCGCCCAGCTTTCGGGTGCCAGCTCAACCACGCCTTCTGCTGCATCTGCGTTAGCAGGCTACGAGCATGCCGAGAAGAAGTGAACATGATGTCGGCAATGTCCTGTAACGTGGTTTTTGTTTCATCACCAACGCTAAACGAGAGTAATCGTTGGTAATAGCGAAACAAATTGAGATCAGACACTGAATCAACCTTAGATCTGTGAAGTTTGTGGATAGGAATAGTTTACTTAAGTTGGCGGTAATAAAATAAGAAAACTTCCTAATTATCTGTTCCCCTTTTCCACAATTAACCTCCAAATTCGGCTTTAAAGCCCCCAGATATTTACGTTATTAGGAATAAAGTCAACAAAAGCACTCTCTTTTTTATCTCCCCTTTTATACGCATAATTTACTCGTCAGCGTAAAGGAGGAAGAAATGAAGAAGCCAATGATGGCGTACTTTTTTTCAGCAACGCCTAGCTCAATCGAGTAATAAAATAGAAGTGATGACTCTGGTCTATCTTAACGATATGTTCCAGTGGTCATAGCCTAACCTCAAGCAGAACTTAGCTCCTGATACTACACCCCCACTTCGTTGTATCTTAAGTTCTGCTTTTCATCTTTTGCACTCTAATGCCTTATTGCAGGTTACTAAAAGTTAACTAGTTGAAACACCTCAAAACAGAGTCTACATTGAAGTCTCATCCCCCCATCGCTTTGTTAAGAAAGGGGCATTCATGGATATACACCATCAATTCGGGAGTCAATATGGCAACTTCAGTGAAACTTAAAGCGGGCGACAGCTTCCCTCATCTTCAAGCCACTTTGCTAGATGGTTCAAGCGTAACGTTGGGTCAGCCGCAAGGTGATGCGACTTGGCAAGCAGTATTCATTTATCGTGGTAAACACTGCCCTCTTTGTACTAAGTACCTCAATGAGCTTGAGAGTTACAAACAGGCTTTCGCTGATGCTGGCGTCGATATTCTTGCCGTTTCTGGCGACTCAAAAGCACAGCTAGAGGGGCATCTAGAGAAACTCGAAATCAGCTTCCCTATCGCTTACGGCCTGACCGAAGAACAAATGAAAACGCTAGGCTTGTATGTATCTATTCCTCGATCTGAACAGGAAACCGATCATAATTTCGCAGAACCAGGTCTGTTTGTAGTGAATGAACACGGCGACTTACACGTGGTGGATATTTCAAACAACCCGTTTGTTCGCCCTGAGCTTGGCGCGCTATCACGCGGATTGGCATGGATTCGCGATCCAAACAATAACTACCCTATCCGTGGCACATTGGATTACTAATATCTTCTACACCCAAGTAAACTTTCTATCCTTAAAGAAGCTAGGATTCTTGCCTTAGTGAGAATAACTTGGAATGCATATCAGATCCGTGAGATCTGATATGTATCAACAAGTTGGAAATAGAGTCCTTGTTCATTATACAACGCCTTGATGAAAAACAAGATCAGTGAAGCCCAGGCTCCCCTCAAACAACGTTAAGCATTTACTTCTAAGTCACTTTCACGATAAATACATGAAATTAAGACTAAAAACTTAGACTTAACGGATGTATAAATCATAACGGTACCTACACAAGTAGTTGGCTAGCGATTATTATCCTATTGCAACTAACAATTGTGCAAATCTAATAATTCATACCATAAATGAAAACATAGATACCGTAAGAGACAAAATAAAAGCAAACGATTAAATTACCAATAAAACACCGTTCAATTAAAATAAAAAACATTTCACTTTATAAAAATGTAATTAATCGTTATTTGCAATCACACATCTTAATTGAGAAATACAGTATGAATAAAATCTCTTTACTTTATATGGCCGTTTGTATCGGATTAGTTGGATGCGGTTCAGAAGGAAGCGACAACGATCCAGCAAAAGATATACATCCCACCATTTCAAATCCGGAACAAGTCAACGCAATGACGGTGGACAAAGGTCATTTCTATTGTTCTGTAAACCAACAAAAACTGGAACACGGAGGGACATCTGCAACTATGTCCTACCTGATTGAAAAGAAAAGAAATTCTACGGTTGTCGACGATTATGAATGTACCGAATACGGTTTAAAGAAAGGTGAGTCAATTATCGTCACTAAAAGTGCAATTGAAAACTTTTCATACTCAAAACATTATAAAAGCACGAAGAAGAATGACATTAATGGGTTTAAAATCATCTACCCTACAGGGCTTACGACTCCGATTAATAAAGATTATGAAAAAATTACGATCACGTATAATACGGAGAGACCTGACGTTAACATTAAGATAATTCAATATTTTGACGAAAAGTCTAAATTATATACCATCAAAAAATATGAAAGCCACGTTAACGACAACTCACCAATAGGTTTAGTTGAGAAAGAGGAATTCGATAAATATTCCGATTTTGAAAAGAAACTGGAATTAAATAGTGCTTTTTTAAATTCAACTGAAGTGAGTGATTTATTCTACAACTTACTAAGTATGATAAAATAATAACTAAAAATCAAAAACTTAAAAAGTACGATTATGCTCAAGTAGCCTCGATATGCCTGACTCGAAAGAGTACGTTGTTTTACGAAACAAATTACGTTTTGAATGAAGCACATCTAAGTTACTTGGGTATAAACGGCGATGTATTGTTAATCAGCTTTCAAAAGAGAGTAACGTTTGCGATTAACTACTTTGGTCTTAACGAAGCTCAATTTGATGCTTTTCAGACCAAATTCGCAAATCATCAAGAATCTTAAGTGCGGTACGGCCGAACTCTGTTAGTTCATAGCTTACGGCAATTGGGCGGTCGCTGATCACTTTGCGCACCACCATACCTTCCGCTTCTAGCTCTTTCAGGCGTTGGTCGATCATCTTTTTACTTGCACCGCCTAGCATGCGTGCTAAGTCATTGAAACGAACTGGGCCGTCTTTCAAATGATAAATCAGAGAACCTTTCCATTTACCACCAATTAGACGCATCCCTTTCTCGATAGCACATGGCTCCGCACATACGTTCGCCACTGACTTACGACCTTTGCTATCTACACTGATTCTGCTTTCCACAATACACCTCAAGATACGCACCTAATCTAGGTAACGAAAAGTAAGCTAGATACATTTAGTGCTTTAGAGTAATAAAAACGTCACCTCGCCGCAAACAAATAAAAATGGACCGCATGTAGCAGTCCATCTCAATTCATCATTCAGTTCGCACTATCTTTCTAAAAGGATTAGAAGTTTTCGTTAATGTGAGCTTCGAAACGAACAAAATCGTTTTCGATATCTGCGTTCTTCATCACGTCGTAACAAGCGAATGTAGGCAGTGCTGACATACCAAAGAAGCGGAAGTTAGCGTGCATGTGGAACATCAAATCGTCCACGCCTTTACCTTGGAATAGGTATTCGCTCTCATCATCAAACGATTCTTCTGGCGCGTTGAATGTCAGTGACAGCATGTATTTGCTGTTGGTTTGAGTGCCGCCTGTACCATAGTTTTTCTTTGGTTCTTCTGCGCTACGGCCATCGAATGCACATAGTGCGCCGCCCATACCCGCAGTAAACACGTCGTCCATGTATTTTTTGAATGACCAAGGCACAGACATCCAGTTGATTGGGCTTTGGATGATCACGCGATCAGCCCACTCAAAGTGTGCGAGTTGCTCATCTACGTTGATCTCATCTTGCATTGTCACAACGCGAACCTCATGGCCTTTTGCTTGCAGAAGCGTCTGTGCTTTGTCGACAAGAGAAGCGTTTAGACGACCTTCTGAGTATGGTGATGGTTCGTGTGCATTGATGATCAGTACGTTGCTCATGGGATTACCTTTAAATAAGTTCACAAGATGACGCAGTAACCATTGTGCGTCGGATGTGGTTTATTATGGTAACCTAGAAATATAGTGCAATTAGTTAACTTTTAGTAACCTACTTAATTTTTTATTATATCACTGTTTTTAAAACATATATTTTTTCAATTTTTCATTCATCGTTATTTTACGATTAATTTTTTCATCGCGTTGTTGCATCTTCCACAGAGCAGGCGTACACTTTATCGCAATTCGACGATTAACTATTAAGGCCAGCGAATGAGTGATAAGTGCAACGACACGTGCGAAGTTGTTTTTCAGACAACGCAACAACAGCTCGAGAAAGAACAAACTCTAGCAGCACAAGCAAAAGCTTTGTCACATCCAGCACGCTTGCGCATTCTGCACATCCTGCACACGCTCGATACCATGGGTGGTTGTTTGAACAGCGATTTGGTTTCTGAACTGGGTCTTGCGCAATCTACTGTTTCCGAGCACTTGCGTATTCTAAAGCAAGCAGGCTTTATCAGCGCCGAGCCAAACCCACCTAAGGTGTGTTACCGCATTCAACGCGACGCGTTTGATCAGTTCAATCTAGGATTTTCCAAGTTATTTGATTAATGCCCTTTGCACGCTGTTCAGGCGTGCAGAGATAAACTATACCTTTAAATATCGCCTTTCGACGATAAACGAATAAGAGAACACTATGACTACTCAAGTTTTAAATAGTGCCAGCGACAAAATGAGCTTCTTGGACCGTTACCTAACGGTGTGGATTTTTGTGGCAATGGCAATCGGTGTAGGTATTGGCGCAGCATTCCCTCAAGTTGCTGAGTGGAACGAGTCAATGTCAGTTGGTAGCACAAACGTACCGCTAGCGATTGGTTTGATTTTGATGATGTACCCGCCACTCGCAAAGGTGAACTACAACTTGCTAGGCACAGTGACGAAAGATAAAAAAGCGATCACGCTGTCTTTGGTCATGAACTGGATTGTCGGCCCTATTTTGATGTTCATCCTTGCATTGACTTTCCTAGGTGATCATCCGGGTTACATGGTTGGTATCATTCTGATCGGTCTTGCTCGTTGTATTGCCATGGTATTGGTATGGAACGATATCGGTGGCGGTAACAAAGAATACGGTGCAGCCCTAGTTGCACTAAACAGCGCTTTCCAAATCGTGACTTACAGTGTGATGGCGTGGTTGTTCATCACTGTGTTGCCACCAGTCTTTGGTTACGAAGGTTTCGTGGTTGATATCTCGATGATGGACATCGCGGAAAGCGTTCTGATTTACCTTGGTATCCCATTCCTAGCGGGCTTCCTAAGCCGCAAATGGCTGGTCGCTGCGAAAGGTGAACAATGGTACAACGACGTGTTCATCCCACGCATTTCACCAATTACGCTTATCGCCCTGCTTGCGACCATCGTACTGATGTTCAGCTTGAAAGGTGAAATGATTCTTGAACTGCCAATGGATGTATTCCGTGTAGCAATTCCACTGGCTATCTACTTTGTGTTGATGTTCTTTGTCAGCTTCTTCGTTGGTAAGAAAATGGGCATTGACTACGACAAAAACGCGTCGATTGCTTTCACGGCAACAGGCAACAACTTTGAATTGGCAATTGCGGTTTCTATCGCGGTGTTTGGCCTAAACTCAGACCAAGCTTTTGCTGGTGTCATTGGCCCGCTGATCGAAGTGCCGGTATTGATTGCTTTGGTGAACGTAGCATTGCGAATGAAAACCAAATATTATGGTTAACCTAAAAAGCACAAAAAATACAAAAGCGGTAAAACATTAACTCACCACCGTTTTAATATACTCACTGGGCGTTAGGCCGAACTTACTTTTAAAGCGTTGGCTAAAACGCCCCTCTGACTGATAACCACACAACTGTGCAAGCAGCGCAACGTTATACGAGCCATTTTGCATCAAGTAAAGTGCGTGATTTAAGCGCACTTCTGCCAATACTTCGCGATACTGGGTACCTTCTTGTTTCAGTTTTCGTATCAATGTTGCTCGGCTCATAGAAAAGTGCCCCGCGACCATGTCTAATGAATGCTCCTCCCCTGGAGAGCGCGATAAGTAACGACTAAGTTTCTGACTAAAAGAGATATGTGAACTCGAGAACAACCGATGCAATAACCCTCTCTCAGCTAGCTGCTGATATAGGCCCATAATCCAATAGCGTTGTGTCGCTTCACTTAAGCTTTCCCGCTCAAACGAAAACAAAGCATTTAACGTCGCTTGCAATGCTTTATCTGTCTCAACAACGGGTACATAGTTTCCTAATGCGTTGCTCATGCTTAGCTCCAACATTTCATCGCTAGGCACACAGTGAAAACTGAACATTCGAGAAAGAAATCGCCCTTGTAGAGGAAGATTTTCAAAATTTAGGGATGCATTTGCTTCACAAAGCATGATATTTGGATGATGGATGTCGAGTACTTCGTCTTTCCAGAAAAGATGTTTACTCCCCTTAACAATCTGAATAATGCTTGGGGAGTGAATCCTGACATTACGAAGCTTCTGCTGCTGCTCCGCACGAAACAGCGTAACCTGATATTGGTGACCCATTCTCTCCCCTTATATTCAATTATCGCGTGTAAGTCGTGGTTAATGTCGCTTTACCCAAAGCAACACTATTCAAAGTAAACCCTACAATGGCTGGTGGCGTGTTTTCATCCAAATTCAGTTCTTCAGTTGGCAATGCCCACACCGTAAACTGGTAACGATGCATCCCATCATTCTTTGGAGGACACGCGCCGCCGAACCCCGTTGTGCCGTAGTCAATACGAGATTCTTTGCCGCCTAACTTGTTCATATCAATGCCTCGAGGCAGCTCGCTAACGGTGGATGGAATATTAAACGCTATCCAATGCCAAAAACCACTGCCTGTTGGTGCATCGGGGTCATACACGGTGATCGCAAAACTTTTTGTGCCCTTTGGAGCTTCTTTCCACATCAATTGTGGTGATTGATTCCCGCCATCACATCCCCAACCAGAGTATTCAAATGTCTTCGCCATCGGGTGGCCTTCTTGAATATCTCTACTCACGAGTTCAAATGCATGGGTAGAACCGACCGCAAAAACACTCAATACCAAAACTGACTTGTATATCGCTTTCATGTTTTTCTTCCTTTCAATGAATTCAACACTAGTCTAAATACCCAGCAGTCCGAATCCTTGTCAGTAAGTATCAAAAACCACAAAATAATCTATAATTTTGACACTTTAAGATTCTAACACAAACTTCTTACTCTCTTAATTGCACTTGGTTTATGCTAATTAATCGCTCACGGAATAAGGAAGGAAAATGGAATTGGATATCTACGTGGTGGACGCCTTCACCGATACGCAATTCAAAGGCAACTCAGCAGCGGTGATACCGTTAGAGGAATGGCTAGCCCCAGAATTGATGCAAAATATCGCGACAGAAAACAACTTGTCGGAAACGGCTTTTCTAAAATCCATTGGCGCAAACCGATATGAGATTCGTTGGTTCTCTCCGATTACTGAAATCGATTTCTGTGGACACGCAACACTGGCCTCTTCGTTAGTTCTGTTTGATGAGTTTGGCATTAATGGCACGATTGAATTTCATACTCTGGAAGTAGGGACCCTCACCGTAGAGAAGAATGCGCAAGGTAAGATCGAGATGACGTTCCCTGCTCGTCCTCCAAAAGCCGTTTCTGATATTCCCTCGGCATTGATTGAAGGCCTAAGTTGCGATGTGGAACGCGTACTGCTTAGCCCTCAAGCGTATTTCGTGGTGGTCGGCAACCAGCAGGAGGTGCTTGAGGTTCAATACCGTTCAGAGCACCTCAAGACACTCGCTCCTTACGATGCGGTCGTTACCGCGAAAGGCGATCAACAAGACTTTGTATCTCGTTACTTTTGGCCTGCAAATGGTGGTGACGAAGACCCCGTAACTGGCTCGATTCACGCTAGATTAGCACCGTTCTGGGCAGAAGCGTTAGGCAAAACATCACTGATCGCTTACCAAGCTTCTCAGCGCGGAGGTATTTTGCACTGTGAAGTTACTGGCGAACAAGTAAGAGTATCTGGCGACGGCGTGCTCTACATGAAAGGCAAGATTTTTGTTTAAATGATATTCATGTAATCAACTTACAAGAGCCAAGTAAAGCACGGCTTCAGCAGGATAAAGCCAGTTTCAATAATTAATCAATTGATGAATATTGAAGGAATTAACTTCCTAGCCGGACAAAACTGACTCACGTTACACTGAATGCAGTCCCATACTCTTCTATAGCTTGATACGAGTTCGAGCTCACCTTCTTAGAGGAAGCGTCGCATGATGAAGCGAATCATTCTTGGCACCCTAGCCCTGACTCTTGTAACTGCCTGTTCCAAAGATGACGGACAGCAAGCCCTTGGCACATTAGAACGTGACCGCGTAACCTTCACTGCCACCTCTAGCGAGATAATTCGTGCCCTACCCATTAAGGAAGGCAGCCAAGTCACCGAAGGAGAAGTGCTGGTTCAGCTCGATACAAAGAACCAAGAAGCCGTTTTAGCTCACGCCGTAGCTGAACAAGCCAAGGCTGACGCTTATCTTTTAAAATTGACCAATGGTGAGCGACCAGAAGACATTGCCGCAGCGCAAGCACGCGTTGCCAGAGCGGAAGCTCAATTGGTTGAAGCGCAAAAGAACTACCAACGTAAAGCGGAGTTAGTTCGCAAGAAACTCATCAGCCAATCAGAAAAAGACACCGCTTTAGCAGCCAGAGATTCTGCCCGTGCAGAGCTAGACTCCTCACAAGAAGAGTTCAGCAAACTGACCGCTGGCTCTCGTCCTGAAGATATTGAACAAGCAAAAGCCGCACTCATGGCAGCAAAAGCCGATGTGGCACTACAAGAACAGAAACTGGCAGAACTCACCATCACCGCCACGCGAGATGGCTTGTTAGATAACCTACCGTTTAACCTTGGCGAACGCGTTCCTGTGAATGGTGTAGTTGCTGTAATACAAGCCAGCCGCGTCCCATACGCTCGCGTTTACGTTCCTGCCAACTACCGAGTCGATTTTGTGCCGGGTAAAACGGTTAACGTGCATGTAGATGGCGTTGAGCAACCATATAGCGGCACCGTTCGTTGGGTTGCGACTGAGCCTTCATTTACGCCTTATTTCGCGCTTACCGAGGAAGAACGCTCGCGTTTGATGTACCTTGCAGAAGTCGACCTACAAGACTCAGCACAATCCTTGCCTTCGGGCATTCCAGCGCAAGTGGATTTGGTGGAGTAAGCCAATGACCGAATACGCGATTCAAGCTGAAAATGTAGTGAAGAAGTTTGGTGACTTCACCGCCATCAACAACATCACGCTCAATGTACCCAAAGGCAGTATTTATGGTTTTCTTGGCCCGAACGGCTGCGGTAAATCAACAACCATTCGTGTGCTGACTGGCTTGCTTAGCCCAAGTGAGGGCAACGTGGATGTGCTTGGGCTAGAGATCCCAAAACAATCTGAGCTTCTGCGCCTCAAGATTGGCTACATGACACAAAAGTTCTCCCTCTATGATGACCTGACAGTTCAAGAGAATCTTGAGTTTATTGGACAAATCTTTGGTATGGAAACCAAGGCTCTGAAAGCTCGCATCGAAGAACAACTATCCACCTACGGTCTCGACCAGCTGCGTAAACAGCGCGTCGGCGGAATGAGTGGCGGCCAGAAACAACGCTTGTCTCTCGCCGCAGCCACTATGCACAAACCAGAACTGTTGTTTCTCGATGAACCCACGTCTGCGGTTGACCCAGAGAACCGACGCGATTTCTGGGAGCAATTGTTTGACCTCTCTGACCAAGGCACGACGATTTTGGTCTCTACGCACTACATGGACGAAGCCGAACGCTGTCATCGTCTGGCGATTATGGAAGCGGGCGAAATCCGCGCCGATGGTGAGCCAGAAGAACTCATGGCGCAAATGGGCGTTAACATCGTCGAAGTCAAAGCGGACAACCTACGCGAGCTAAAAGAGAAAGTCATTCAGCGCGAAGAAGTACGCTCAGCCGCACAGCTCGGCATTCGCTTACGCATTTTGATCCACCAGCACATCGAACAACCGATCGAATGGTTAACCCAAACCTTTCCTGAGCTTGAGGGCTGCGAGATGAACATTGCTCGCCCGAGCTTGGAAGATGTGTTTGTCAGTGTTACGGGAGAAGGTCGCCAATGATGAAATCTATTGCCCGTATGAAAGCGGTGATGATCAAAGAGATCCGTCAGCTTTCACGTGACCGAATTACCTTTGGCATGGTCGTGATGATCCCGTTGATTCAGCTTTTGCTGTTCGGCTTTGCCATTAATACGGATATTCGCAACATTCCCGTTGGCGTCGTCGATCAAAGTGGCAGTACTGCCGGGCGTGTGATTACCGAATCCGTCAAAGTCACACAAGTGGTCGATGTGGTCGAAACCTTCGCTACCGCTTCTGAAGCCGAGCAAGCCATTCAAGACGGTTTGGTGCGAGCGGCTTTAATTCTACCTAGCGACTTAACCCAACGTATGGTGCAAGGGCGAGAGCTTGGGCAGTGGATTGTAGATGGTTCAGACACCATGATCAGTTCTGCGATTCTCTCACTGCAAACCATGCCGTTAACAGATTTTGATTTTGAGATACGCCCTGCTCCAACCAAAACCTTTGAAGTTGCGCTGTATTACAACCCGAGTCGGCGCTCGGCGGTGAACATTGTCCCCGGTCTATTGGGCGTGATTCTGACTATGACGATGATCTTGTTCACCAGTGCGGCCATTGTTCGGGAACGGGAACGAGGCAATTTGGAGTTATTGATTACTACGCCAATCCACTCCATCGAACTCATGGTGGCGAAGATCATTCCCTACATCTTTGTTGGTCTGATACAAGTGTTTATCATTTTAGGCTTGGGGCACTGGATATTTGGTGTGCCGATAAACGGCGCCATTAGTCAGATACTGTTTGGCACGCTGTTGTTTATCGCCGCGAGTTTAACCTTAGGTTTGGTGATATCCACCATTGCGACGACACAGCTTCAAGCAATGCAAATGACGGTGTTTATTCTTTTGCCGTCGATTCTTCTGTCAGGATTTATGTTCCCTTATGAAGGAATGCCCGTCGCGGCACAATGGATATCAGAAGCCCTACCAGCCACTCACTTTATGCGCATTATTCGTGGTGTGGTGCTGCGCGGTGCAGACTTAATGGAGCTATGGCGAGATACAGTTTGGTTACTTGGATTCACCGTTATCGGCCTTATTGTCGCTTCATTTCGCTTCAAAAAATCACTCGACTAATCCCACGATATTGCGTTCATTCCTTAAAAACAAAAATAGCCCCAACGAAGGGCTATTTTTTGTTTCTGTATTCATACACTGTGCTATCGAGCTCAACTCTCAGACAATATTAATAGTACTCACCGTAGGAACAATCTCGTAAATCGGAAATATTGTAGTTTTTCAAAGAGTTTATTTTAAAGTTGAACACTACCTGTTTACAGACAACGCCTTCGCGATCCGTGTACGTGATAATACCTTCACTGTACGCACGCTGACCATCAGAGGATGTCACGTCAGCAACAAGTTCCAAATGGCCCTTATGCGCGTCTACGCGATTCATCATCTCAAACACATCTACCCACTCTTCGCGATTTGCCATTTGTATTAGCATGGACTTCGCCTGTGTTTCCAACTGCTGGGGGTATACATAATAACGGTTGTAACCAAAGTATGCGCACATAAGTAATAAAACGAGTGCAAATGAGGTTGTTCTTGTCATACAAGCTTCCTCTTGTTGTTATAAAAATCTTGCTTCGTTAATTCAGTATAGGAAGCGAGCAAAGTTTAGGTTATAGAACTTGCCCAAATAACAGAGGACAGTCAGAGACAGTCAATTCTATGACAAGCTCAACAACAAACTTTATTGCACTCTCATCATGGGCTTGAACAAAAATACGCCATAGAGACAGTAAGAAGTAAGAAGGGAAAACTAACCGGAGCGCGGTGATAACAGAAAAGTAAAAGGAGTTTGAAGAAAAAGACAATCCGAGTGAATGTAGTGAGAGCGGAAATCAAGATTAGATTATCCGCCCATCAACTAGGCTCAAATTGTCAGTGACAACAACGTGACTCACCGAGTTTAAACGTGTTGGTAACTATCTTCGAGAGACTCTGTCTGCGTTGTCTTTTCGCTCACTTCGACTTTAACCGCAGCGACCTTGAACTCAGGGATCTTCGCATGCGGGTCAGTTGCCGTTGTCGTTAGGCGGTTGACTGGCGATTCAACAAAGTGGAAAGGAATAAACACCACACCTTTTTGAATCCGCTTAGTCACAAAGGCATCAATCTCAATGCTGCCGCGACGTGTAGACACCGTCAGACGCTGACCATTACTGATGCCAAGTGCCTCTGCGTCTTCCACGCTCACCATCGCACGAGGGCCAGCAAGATTATCCAACCCTTTGGTTTTGCGCGTCATGGTTCCAGTATGGAACTGCTCAAGTACGCGACCCGTCGTTAACACAAGTGGGTACTCTTCATCTGGCAGCTCAGCCGCATAACGGAACGGTACGCCCACCATTTGACCTTTACCACGAGTAAACTGGGTTTGGTGCATGATGCGAGTACCGGCAGGGTTGTTCTTGTTGCTCGGCCATTGCACACCGTTTGGCGTAATGGCATCCCAACGAAGACCCGCGTATTGAGGTGTCACTCGTGCGATTTCATTAGTGATATCAGACACGCAGTGGTAATCCCAATCACTACCCATTGCATTGGCGATTTCTTGGATAATCCACCAATCTTCTTTCGCTTCACCCGGCGCCGTGACAACCGGATTCACGCGCTGAACACGACGCTCCGTATTGGTGAAGTGACCCGCTTTCTCTGCAAATGAGCAAGAAGGCAGAACCACATCCGCGTATTGCGCGGTTTCCGTTAAGAAGATGTCTTGAACCACCAAGAAATCGAGCGCTTCTAAGCCCTCAATCACATGCGCTTGGTTCGGGTCACTCAACACTGGGTTCTCACCCATGATGTACATACCACGAACGTCACGATGGCAAGCCGCATCAATGATTTCTGTCAGGGTTAAACCTTGCTCAGAAGGCAGATTTGGTGCGTTCCATTCAATCGCAAACTTCTGACGCACAATTGGGTTGTATACCTTTTGGTAGCCTGGGAAACTGTTTGGCAAAGCCCCCATATCACACGCGCCTTGCACGTTTGATTGACCACGCAGCGGATTGATACCACCACCTTCAATACCGATGTTGCCACACAGTAATTGCAGGTTAGCGATAGAACGCACGTTGTCATGACCTGTCGTATGCTGAGTGATACCCATCGAGTAGTACACAGCGGTACGATCTGCCGTGCCAATCATACGCGCCATTGCTTGAATGTCTTCGGCTTTAACACCCGTAACCAATTCCACTTTATCGAGGTTGTAAGCTGGCGACATTACTTCTTGCAGTAAGGTATCAAAGCCGTCGACACGTTCTTCGATGTACTCTTGATCGTACCAGCCGTTCTTAATGATCTGCTGCATGACACCATTTAGGAGCATCACATCCGTACCCGGACGATGCGCCATATACAGCTCAGCATGCTCTGCCATATCGACACGTTTCGGGTCAGCCACAATCAAGCGAGCGCCGTGGTGACGAATTGCTTGTTTGATGTGTGAAGCGATGATCGGGTGTGCTGATGTAGTATCCGAACCGATAATAAAGATCACATCCGAGTGCTTAATGCTTGGAATGTCGTTGGTCATTGCACCACTACCCAGTGACGCCTCAAGACCGGTTACACTCGATGCGTGACACAAACGCGCACAGTGGTCGACGTTGTTAGTGCCTAGTTCACGACGGACAAATTTTTGGAACGCGTAGTTGTCTTCGTTGGTGGTTTTCGCTGAAGAGAAACCCGCCAATGCGTTGCTGCCAAAATCTTGCTTGATGCCAGAGAACTTGCTTGCAATCAGTTGAATCGCCTCTTCCCAACTCGCAGGCTGCAACCAACCGTCTTTACGAATCAAAGGCGTGGTAAGACGCTCTTCACTGCCGATGAAATCAAAACCAAAGCGCCCTTTCACACACAGCATGCCTTGGTTCACTGGCGAGTCACCGCCCTTCACGTAACGAATCGTATTGGTTGCTTCGTCCACGAACATAGTCAACTTACAACCCACACCACAGTACGTACAAATGGTGTCGACCGCTTTCAGATCTTCAGTACGACCTTGTGAGCGGTCACGACTATCGACCATCGCGCCCGTTGGACACACTTGAACGCACGCGCCACATTGCACGCAGTTCGAATCGCCCATTAGGGTTAAGCCATTCTTGTTACTTCCAAAGTGTGGACGGTCGTCAGGACGTAATGCAGGACGACCTTGTTTGTCGCACACAAAGTTCAGTACGCCGTGCACGGCTTTGTCACGACACGCTTGGATACACTGACCACAGCTAATACAGCGGTTGGCATCAAACTCAATAAACTCAGAGCTACGGTCAACTTCGTACTTATGACGCAAGTCTTTCGCACGAAGATCTAACCAATCTTGATGCGATTTAATCTGTAAGGAGAAGTCAAAGCTTTGCTCAGCTTCATATTCGGTGGAGTAATCACGCAGCGCACAATCGGTATTTGCCTGACAGCCACATTCAAGGCAGCGTGCAGCTTCCTTCATCGCTTCTTCGTTATCAAAGCCCAACTCCACTTCAGCGAAGCTTTGCTCGCGTTGTGCTGGAGTCAGTTCAGGCATGATAGAGCGAGCGACTTTCTGGATGTTCTCGAAGTGAAGCGGGTCGACTTGAGAGAGCTTCTTCTCTTTACGCGAGTTAAACGCCGCCTTTGGCATATCTGCCATATCGCCATTCAAAAACAGATCAATGGCTTTTGCCGCAACGCGGCCATCTCCCACGGCTTCAACTGCCGTTGCAGGACCACGGCGGAAATCACCAATACTGAAGATGTTGCCCGTGCCGGTGTGCATGGTCTTTTCATCTGCATCAGAGGTGTTCCAGCGTGTAAGCGGAATCGACAAATCTTCACCTTCGAGGAAGCTCAGGTCTGGCTTTTGCGATACTGCTGCAATCACGGTGTCGAACTCTTCGGTGAAGAACTCGCCGGTTGGTTTAGGGCTGCGACGACCAGATGCATCCGGCTCACCCAATGCCATGCGCTCTAGGCGAATCGCACTAACGCGTCCAGTTTCATCGGCAAGGTTTTCTGCAGGGTTGGTCAAGAAGTGGAATTTCACCCCTTCGTGTTCCGCTTCGACAATCTCGTAGTCTTCTGCCGGCATTTCGTCACGTGTACGACGATAAATCAACGTGGTGTCTGCACCAGCACGACGCGCAGTACGAGCACAGTCAATTGCCGTATTACCACCGCCGATCACCGCGACTTTCTGACCCGTTACATAGTTTTGCTCAGTGACGTAATCTTTAAGGTAATCAACGCCTAAGTAGCAACCTTCAAGGTCACTGCCTGTGTAATGCATTTCAACCGCTTGAGACGCGCCGACAGCTAAACACACCGCATCGTATTCTTCGCTCAATTGAGAAAGCGTGAAATCCACACCCAGCTTTTGATTAGTGTGAACTTGCATGCCATTACGGCACATCAGTTCGATTTCTTTATCGAGAATGTCTTTTGGCAAACGGTATTCAGGAATACCGTAACGCAACCAACCGCCCGCTTTTGGCATGGATTCAAAGACCGTAACGTCATAGCCTTCGTTCGATAGGTAGTAGCCAGCTGTCAGACCACCAGGACCACTGCCGACGACGGCAATGTTCAACCCTTTACTTGGTTTCTTTTCTGGTACATAGGCTTCATGCGCAGACAAATCCGCATCCGCGGCATGACGTTTTAGCTGACGAATTGCGATTGGTTCATCGACTAACGAGCGGCGACATTCACTCTCACAAAATGCCGGGCACACACGACCAATCGATAGCGGCATAGGAAGCGTACGCTTAATCACTTCAATCGCTTTTTGATGATCGTTCTGTGCGATGTGATAAAGGTACGATTGGATATCAACGCCCGCTGGACACGCGGTTTTACATGGCGCTTCACAATCAGCGTAATGGTCCGTCATGATGCGGTTGAGTGCTTTTCTGCGGTGCTCGCTTAATTGTTCTGATTGCGTGACCACATTAAGGCCCCGGTAAACTTCAAGTTCACACGCACGCTTAGTACCGCCGCTTTCGACTTCAACCACACACAAGTCACACGGTACTTTTTCATTACTTTTGTTCATTCCGCACAGCGATGGGATCTCGACCCCACACACTTTTGCTGCTTCTAAAAGGGTTAGACCCTCTTCTACAATTCTATATTTTCCATCGATGACAATTTCTATCATGCAACCCCCGCAGCAAAGCAAATCCAAATCTGCACAAGTAAAGCCATACATTCTATAAGGATAATCATTTGTAAGACAAGTTAGTGTGATGTAAAACTTATAAACCACATTTTTCACGTGTCATAAAAAGCGAGGGCTTCTTTCGCTAACTTTCAACACTCGGTGTTTAACAAACGTTTTACTCCCTCGAAAGTGCGAAAACAGAAGGGTTGGACTATTTTGATAATAAGAGTAATAAATGATTGACCTTACCCTTAGGTTAACCTTTAGAATCGAAGGGTTTTCATCATTTTCATCAAACACATGGGAAAGGGTATGCACTTAAAATCGCTGCATACAATCTGGTTAACTCTCTTCACGACGCTAGTGCTATTGGTATCTAGTGTGGCGAACAGTGAGCCGTTGATGAATATTCAAATGATGTCTATTGGCATGGCTCACCATCCTTCTATGATGAGTGACAGCGAACACTGCGGTATGCCTGGCATGATGGACGTCTCCATGACTGACGCTTCTATGTCCGAAGATGGCGATGCAAGAGAAACCAGCATGAACTGTGGTGGAGGCTCCGGCATGGTTCATACCTGCTGTACTGCCGCGTGTACGATAGTTTTCGTCCCCCTACCGAATCCTATCAATAGCCCAATGCCCGTTGTCTATCGCGCAACTATTACTCCTGAAGTTGCTTCCCCTGTCGTACACGTCAGCCGTGACCTGTACCGACCTCCAATAATTTAAATCTGTATTGCATTCGACCCTGCGTAGCTATCGCAGGTGGTTTTAATGTGCCAATACGACGCAGATAAATCTGGATTACTGTTTCTGCTTTAAGCCAAACCCTTCTTCGTCGTTTCGGCAAACACTGGATTTAGATTATGGATTTTAGACCATACCGCCTTGCTGCACCTATGTGTGCCTTGGCTTTGGTTTCTGCTCCAACTTTGGTGAATGCGGCGATGCCGAATACAAAAGTGCCGAGCAAAGAAACCAAAGCAGCAAACCTTACTGCGCCAGAGATGCGCACATCATCAAAAAAACTCGCGCAACTGATCAATGTTGCCCTGAGCAATGATGGCAACCGCCAACAATATTCAGCGCAATCCGCTGCGATGCGTGAAACGGGTGTTGCAAGTTCTACCTTGATGGATCCAAAACTCAAAGTGGGTTTTGGTGGTTTACCTGTCGACAGCTTTAAGTTCGATGACGACCCAATGACCAACATCTCTGTTGGTTTAATGCAGCAATTCGAACGTGGCTCCACGCTCGATCTGCAACAGAAGAAAGCCAATCAACAAGCCGATGGGCTTGGGCTTCAAGTTCATGCTCGCGAACTTGAGGTTGCCAACAGCATGACTCAACTATGGTTAGAGCTTGGATATCAGCAAAAAGCTGAGCAAATCTTGTTTGAGAACCGCAAGTTGATGAAGGAGATGGAAAGCTTTATTCAAACCAACTATTCGATTGGTAAGAGTGAGGCGCAAGACCTACTCAACGCTCAATTACAAGTGAGCAAGCTGGATGAAAAACTGCAAGCCAATGCGCAAATGCAGCGACGTCTTGTTTCTCAGCTTTCGGAATGGCTAGGCTCGGACTGGTTAGCGACGGAACAGGCTCTGTACGCTACCAATCAACTCAACTGGGATACACTGAATAGCAAACTTGCTTCCAGCAAAGATTCCACCAAGCACTACCAACAACTTAGTCAGCACCCAATGGTTAAAATGGCCGATGTGAGTATTTCTGCCAATAAAACTCAGGTAGAGATTGCTGAACAAGCTTATAACCCGCAGTTTGGTGTGGAGGTTATGTACGCTTATCGTCAAGCCAATAACATGAAGGGTGAGCCAGCATCAGACTTGGTCAGCGCTTATCTAACCATGGACATTCCACTGTTCACGGGTGATCGCCAAGATCGCAATCTCGCTGCCGCACAATACCAAGTTGGTGCAGCACAATCACAAAAAGACACCTTATTAACGCAGATGAATGCCAAGGTGAACACTTTGCTGGTTGATCGCGGCAACTTAACCCAACGTTTAGAACGTTACCAATCCACCTTATTGCCCCAAGCGAAAGCGCGCATTCAAGCCGTTGAGCGGGGCTACCAAAACAACACAGCGCAGTTTAACGATGTGATTTCAGCCACGACAGACGAATTGGCTCTGCAATTAGAGCAACAACGTCTGCTAACCGATCTCAACATCGCAAACAGCAATTTAGCCACCCTACTCGGTGGTTTCGATTATCAAGTGGCTTCTCCAGAAGCTCGCTCTATCTCGACATATTAATTTGTGATTCCCAAAAACGTTGGGGCTACAGGTGACCGATATAGAGCAGTCAACAACGCTGTAGCGTCATGCGCAAACGGGAAAATAAGGTATAAGAATGAAAACATTACAAGTTGCAACCATCGCGCTGATTGTTGGTGGTGCTTTAGGGTTTGGTGCTAATCATTTTCTTGCGGGCTCAGCTCACGACATGAGTGCGATGGGTGGAACTTCCGCAGCAAATTCTAATGATCCACTCTATTGGGTTGCTCCAATGGATCCCAACTACAAACGTGATAAACCGGGTAAATCTCCAATGGGCATGGATTTGATTCCGGTTTACGCAGAAGACCTATCCGGTGAACAAGAGGCGCCCGGCACGGTGACTATCGATCCTTCAGTAGAAAATAATCTCGGGGTCAAAACCGCAAACGTGGCACGACAACAGTTATCACCACGCATCGAAACGGTTGGTTATATCGCCTTCGATGAAAGTCTGTTATGGCAAACCAACGTTCGTGTTGCAGGTTGGGTAGAAAAACTCTACATCAATGCTGTGGGTGAGAAGGTGAAGAAAGGCGATGTGCTTTTCACTCTCTACTCTCCGGAACTGGTTAAGGCACAGGAAGAACTGCTGAATGCTTACCGTACTGGTCGTAAAGGGCTAGTGAAAGGGGCGACTGAGCGCTTAGTAACGCTTGGTGTTGACCGTGCACAAATCAAATCCATTACTCGTCGTGGTAAAGCATCCCAAACCATTGAAATTAAAGCACCTGCTGATGGTGTTATCGCGAGCTTAAACGTGCGAGAAGGTGGCTATTTGTCTCCGGCTCAAGCGGTGATCAGTGCTGGTCCTTTGGACAATGTTTGGGTTGATGCGGAAGTCTTTGAGCGTCAAGCACATTGGATGAAAGCCGGCTCTCAAGCCACGATGACCCTTGACGCCATTCCGGGTACTGAATGGCAAGGTGTCGTAGATTACGTGTACCCAATCCTCGACCCGAAAACACGTACGTTACGCGTACGTCTCAAGTTCCCTAACCCAAATGGCGATCTAAAGCCTAACATGTTTGCCAATATCGCGTTGCAGCCTGTCACTGACTATGCGGTACTAACCATTCCTAAGTCATCCGTTATTCGCTCCGGCGGTATGACTCGCGTTGTTCTGGCTGAAGGTAATGGCAAATACCGTTCTGCTCGAATTGAAGTCGGTCGTGAAGCTGGCGAACAAATCGAAGTATTACAAGGACTTAAACAAGACGACAAGATCGTAACGTCATCTCACTTCATGCTTGACTCTGAATCAAGCCAGTCAGCAGATCTGTCTCGCATCAACGGCATAGAAGCAGCGACAGAAACAGCATGGGCAAAAGGCGAAATCACAGACGTAATGAGAGATCACCGCATGCTGACCATTAACCACCAGCCGGTACCAGAATGGGATTGGCCAGGCATGGTGATGAACTTTACTTTTGCTGATGGCGTCGAGATGGGTGACTTGAAAAAAGGTCAGGCTATCGAATTTGAAATGCAGAAAACAGAATCTGGTCAGTACCAAATCGTTGACTATAAGGCAGACAACAGCGTCATTGCAGCAGAAGTGTGGCTAACTGGTGACATCACGATGCTGATGGCTGATTTTGGCATGATTACCTTAAACCACCTACCAGTAGCAGAATGGAATTGGAATGCGGGCGAAATGAACTTCTCTGTCGGTGAAGAGGTGGATTTATCAGGTTTTGAAGAAGGAGAAAAAGTTCGGTTTCTAGTTGAAAAACAAGGATCTGATTACATTCTTAAACAGCTAACGCCAGCAACAGAGGCGGTTGAGGAATCACTATGATCAGTGCAATTATTCGTTGGTCATTGAGCAACCGTTTCTTAGTGTTGATCGCGACCTTAGCTCTTGTATTAGGCGGACTTTACAGTGTAAAGAATACGCCAGTTGATGCCATTCCGGATCTTTCTGATGTGCAAGTGATCATCAAGACAAGCTATCCGGGTCAGGCTCCTCAAGTCGTCGAGGATCAAGTCACTTACCCACTTACAACCGCCATGCTTGCCGTGCCGGGTGCTGAGACGGTTCGTGGCTACTCCTTCTTTGGTGACTCTTATGTTTATATCATTTTCAACGATGATACCGACATGTACTGGGCACGTTCTCGCGTGTTGGAGTACTTAAGCCAAGTAGCACCAAAGCTCCCACCGAACGCAAAACCAACCTTAGGTCCTGATGCGACAGGCGTAGGCTGGGTTTACAGCTACGTATTACAAGACAAAACTGGCAAGCATGATTTGGCTGATCTTCGCAGCCTGCAAGACTGGTTCTTGAAGTACGAGTTGCAAACCGTTGATGGCGTTTCTGAAGTCGCTACCGTGGGCGGTATGGTGAAGCAATACCAAGTACAGATTGATCCTGCCAAGCTGCGTGCTTACAACCTCACTTTGCAACAAGTGAACATGGCAATCCAAAACGGCAACCAAGAAACCGGCGCGTCCGTTATCGAAGTTGCGGAAGCCGAACACATGGTTCGTACCACGGGTTACTTAACCAGCATTGAAGATATCAAATCACTGCCTCTAAAAGTCACCGAGAAAGGCACGCCGTTACTATTAGGAGACATCGCAGACATTAACCTTGGTCCACAAATGCGCCGTGGTATCTCTGAGTTGAATGGCGAAGGTGAAGCTGTGGGTGGGGTTATCGTGATGCGCTTTGGTGAAAACGCCAGTAAAGTGATTGCGAAAGTCAAAGACAAACTTGCAGACCTACAACGCAGCCTACCAGAAGGCGTAGAAATTGTGGCAACCTACGACCGCTCTACCCTTATCGATTCAGCGGTAGAAAACCTATGGAAGAAGCTTGCAGAAGAGTTCATCGTCGTTGCGATTGTGTGTGCGTTGTTCCTATTCCACATTCGTTCTTCATTGGTTATCGCTCTGAGTCTACCTGTCGGAATTCTTAGTGCGTTTATCGTGATGCATTGGCAAGGCATCAACGCCAACATCATGTCCTTGGGTGGTATTGCGATAGCCATTGGTGCCATGGTGGATGGCGCAATCGTGATGATTGAAAACGTTCATAAGCACATTGAACGAACGCCACTGACCGACAAGAACCGCTGGCAAGTAATTGGCAAAGCCGCAGAGGAGGTCGGCGCACCGCTGTTCTTCTCGTTGCTGATCATTACACTTAGCTTCGTACCGGTGTTCGCCTTAGAAGGTCAGGAAGGCAAGATGTTCTCGCCGCTTGCGTTCACTAAGACTTACGCCATGGCAGCGGCAGCAGGTTTGGCAATCACACTCGTCCCTGTTCTTATGGGCTACTTCATTCGCGGTAAGGTATTACCGGAACACAAAAACCCGGTTAACCGCGGCTTGGTCGCGTTGTACCGCCCGCTGTTGAACACCAGCTTAAAATACCCTAAGACCATGATTGTTATTGCATTAGGTCTAATGGCGTCGGCTTACTACCCAACCAGTAAACTGGGTAGCGAGTTCATCCCACCGCTGGATGAAGGCGACTTGATGTACATGCCAACGACCTACCCAGGTATCTCGATTGGTAAAGCGCGCGAGCTTCTACAACAAACCAACAAGCTGATCAAAACCGTTCCAGAAGTGAAAACCGTATGGGGCAAGATTGGTCGTGCTGAGACTGCAACCGATCCAGCGCCACTCACCATGATCGAAACCGTGATTCAGTTGAAGCCACGCGATCAATGGCGTGAAGGCGTAACAACCGAGTCGCTACGCAAAGAGTTCGATAGTCTGGTTCAGTTCCCTGGTCTTACTAACGCTTGGGTTATGCCGATCAAAACGCGTATCGACATGCTGGCAACGGGCATCAAAACCCCTATCGGTATCAAGATCGCCGGACCCGATCTGAAAGTGATCGAGAAGATCGGTTCTCAGTTGGAGCCAATTCTTAATGGTGTACAAGGCACAGCATCGGTTTATGCTGAACGTGTAGCAGGAGGTCGCTATGTCACGATCGACATTAAACGTCGTGCGGCAGCGCGTTACGGCTTAAGCATCAAAGATGTGCAGCAGGTGATCTCGACCGCGGTGGGCGGCATGAATGTGGGTGAAACCATCGAAGGCTTGGAGCGTTACCCAATCAATGTTCGTTACCCACAAGACTACCGTGACTCAGTGGTCAAACTGCAAAACTTACCGTTAGTGACACCAAATGGCGCTCGTATTGCACTGGCTGACGTAGCAGACATTCGTTACGAAGACGGTCCTCCAATGATCAAGACGGAAAACGCACGTCCAAACGGCTGGGTGTTTGTCGACATCGATGGTCGTGACCTTGGTTCTTACGTCGTGGAAGCGCAACAGGTCGTGGCAGATCAACTAGAGCTTCCTGCGGGCTACTCGCTGGCTTGGTCTGGTCAATACGAATACATGGAGCGTGCGAAAGATCGCTTGAGTGTCGTGGTACCAATCACCATCGCCATCATTATGCTGCTGCTTTACTTCAGCTTCCGTCGCGTTGGCGAAGTGATGATCATCATGCTTACCCTACCGCTCGCTATGGTCGGTGGTTTATGGCTCATGCATATCCTCAACTACAACTTCTCGATTGCCGTTGGGGTCGGCTTTATTGCCCTAGCAGGCGTCGCGGTTGAAATTGGGGTCATCATGCTCGT
This sequence comes from Vibrio sp. 970, assembly GCF_033339075.1. NCBI lineage: Bacteria > Pseudomonadati > Pseudomonadota > Gammaproteobacteria > Vibrionales > Vibrionaceae > Vibrio > Vibrio sp. 970. The sequence continues at coordinate 58,024 of NZ_JAWOTW010000018.1, read as the reverse complement.
CTACCTCAACCAAGCATGGCACTACAAAAAGCTGGATGCGGAAGAGAGCCAACAGAAGCTTGAAGCGAAAGACCTAACTGATGCCATTCGTGAAGGTGCAGGCCTGCGTGTTCGCCCAGTAATGATGACGGTACTGACGGTCATTATTGGTCTGATTCCGATCATGTACGGCGAAGGTACAGGATCAGAAGTAATGCAACGTATCGCCGCGCCAATGATTGGCGGTATGGCATCGGCACTGCTGCTGACACTGTTGGTACTTCCAGCCATCTTCAAGCTGTGGAAACAACGCGAGTTGCGCCAAAGCAATGCAACTAATCACCAAGCTGGCACACAAGCTAGTGATGTAAACAACAACGCTTAATCCCTACCTTTCCCTCAAACATGTCGTTTTGAGGGGAAGCAACCAAGTTATTAATGAATTAAAACAAGGATATGAAAATGAAAAAGACACTAATCACGCTTGCTCTAGCTCTAACAACAACGACTGCGTTTGCCCAAATGGATCATTCAAACATGGACCACGCAAACATGGATCATAGCAACATGAAGCATGAAAATATGGACCACGGCAGCATGAAGATGGACCACAGTAAAATGGACCATTCAAATATGATGGATATGCCGGGCATGTCGGCAGTAGGTATGCCAGCGAAAGGGGCAAAGCCAGACAAGGTGGTACACGTAATCTTGGGTGATGACATGACCATCAAGTTCAAGAAAGACGTCAAGATTGAGCCAAACGATGTGGTGCAGTTTGTAGTCATGAACACAGGTAAGATCAACCACGAGTTCACGATTGGTTCTGCCAAAGAGCAGTTAGAACATCGCGAAATGATGAAGACAATGAGCGGCGATCACATGCATGACTCAGGCAACGCAGTTACGGTAGAACCAGGTAAAGCGAAGCAATTACTGTGGCACTTCCACGGTGACAACAAGGTTGAGTTCGCGTGCAACATTCCGGGCCATGCAGAATCGGGCATGGTTAAAAAGATTGAACTGTAAGTAATTATCCAACTAGACAAAGGAGCTGATGATTCAGCTCCTTTTATTTCTCTGGATCAAACTATTCGTTAGCTCATGATAAGAAATTCTGAGCCAGTGTCTCACGCTAAGATATTTTTATGACCGAATCACCGACGTAATATATAAGCCAAACTACAGGCCTTGATAGCAACACTCTTCTCCCCATATTGAGACCGTTTAAGCGTATTGCAAAGAATCCTACATAAAATAGACATAGATTTAACAGTGTTTAGAGTATTGGCTCGTTATAGTTTACGTGACATCGCTACCGTGCGAACTAAAACTAAAATTGAAGAACACGATCCATGAAAAAGTTATTTTTGTTGGCTGGGCTAATGGTTTGCTCAACCCTAAGTTACGCGTCCCAACTGAATGAGGACATTTCTCTCCTCGAGCAACAAACCTCAAGCAGAATTGGGGTGTCAGTTTGGGATACCCAAGCAGACGAGCGTTGGGATTACCGTGGCGATGAACGCTTCCCACTCATGAGCACATTCAAAACCCTAGCTTGTGCCAAAATGCTAAGTGATATGGACAGCGGTAAGCTAAGTAAAAATGCGACCGCAAAAGTCGATGAGCGCAGTATCGTTGTATGGTCTCCAGTGATGGATAAGCTCGCAGGCCAAAACACACGCATAGAGCACGCGTGTGAAGCCGCTATGTTAATGAGTGATAATACCGCAGCCAACTTGGTATTAAATGAAATTGGCGGCCCTAAAGCCGTAACAATGTTTCTGCGAACAATTGGAGATAAAGCAACGCGCCTAGACAGAATAGAACCTCGCTTGAACGAAGCCACACCAGGCGACAGCCGCGATACAACCACACCTAACGCCATACTAAACACTCTGCGAACCTTGATCGAAGGCGAAACGTTGTCTTATGAGTCTCGTGTACAATTAAAAATCTGGATGCAAGACAACAAAGTTTCAGACTCGTTAATGCGTTCTGTATTACCAACAGGTTGGTCTATTGCAGACCGTTCTGGTGCGGGTGGTCATGGTTCGCGTGGCATTAACGCGATTATATGGAATGAAAATCATCGACCAGTTTACATTAGTATTTATGTCACAGAAACCGAGCTCTCACTTCAAGCTAGGGACCAGCTCGTTGCGCAGATAAGTCAGTTGATTTTACAAAAGTACAAAGACAATTAAGTCACCACTCACCTGACCCTATTTGTACCCTTTTCTAGCCCTTCTCTTCCAGAAGGGCTCATTCTGTACTTCCATCTTAAAAACACCACTTATTGAGTAATGACTTACTTATAAATAGGTATAAGATTTACTTATTTAGGGTGAGTTAACGCCCACATTAAGCAACCAAACGCACACAAACGGCGATAATTAAACCATACTCTTACCAAGAAGCACATTTTCTACAAAATAGCTTCACGTAATTTATTGTTGGTATTTGCAACATTGCCAAGGAGATGTCTATTGAGACTTGAAAGAACTTTTAACCCTGATGACTTATCGATGCAAAACATGGAAAGTCCGATATGTATGCCGATAGGGTTTGTTCACTTTTTAGCTCAATCGGAAACACTACAGCAAGTACTTGATACGGTGGCAGAATGGATAAATCGTATATTTAATTCTGACCGTGCGAGTATCACACTTTATGAAAACAATGATCATCTAAAGGTCTACTCTTTCTCTGGTAGTAAAGCTATTCCCGCTGAATTTTTAGTGCCCATTCATCAAGCGTTTGTTGGCCGAGTGTTCAAAAAGCAACAACTGATGATCTGCGATGATGTTACACAATCTGATGAGATTGATTGTGTGATGCTCGCATCCAATGGTATGGGTACGTGTATGGACGCGCCTTTAATGCACGGTAAAGTCTGCCTAGGAACGCTTAATGTTGCGCATCATCAAACGCACATTTACACAAACGAACAAGCGGCACAGCTTCAGTGCATCGCTAATTGGATTGCTTTAAACATTGCCCTTCATATACAGATAATGAAAATGGAGCACCTCGCCACGACGGATGATCTAACAGGTATTCCAAACCGCAGAGAGTTCATACGACAAATCGAAAGCCGCCTAAATGAATACCGAACCCAGGGCATTGACTTCCATGTTGCTATTTTAGATCTCGACAATTTTAAAAGCCTCAATGACCGATTTGGTCATGACGCAGGCGATAAATCACTGATCCATGCAGTTAATACTATTAAAAGTCATCTACTTGATTGTGACTTACTTGCCAGAGTTGGTGGTGAAGAGTTTGCCATCGTATTAAGAAGTCGCTCATCACAGCAAGCTCTAGACACATTAGAAACGATTCGTAATGCACTAGAAACGACGACCGTTCAACATTCAGGTTGTGATATGAGCTTCACCGCGAGTATTGGGGTAACTCAAGTCTGTCGTCTCGACGACTCATTTGAACCACTCGTTAAACGCGCCGACTTAGCACTTTACAAGGCAAAAGAAACCGGAAGAAATCGCGTTGAGTTTCATATTGGTGAAGAAAGGTAGAAAAAATAAAAAAAGGTAGCGACTCATTGTGCTACCTTTTATCGATTCTAACCCGCTTAAAATAACTAATACGAACTTTAAGCGAGTTAAAAATAAGAATGAGCAAATTTAATTATGCTTTCTTAAGATCTTTAGCTGGGTAAGTTAGTGTTTTTTCGCCTGCTTTTACATGTGTGTAAAAACCGCCACTGCTTAAACCTGTAACAACCATTTCGCCAAGATCGATACCTTTAGTCGCTACTACTACGTCACCGATTGAAAACATATTGAATACCTTGTTTGTTTAGATTAAGACACTAAGTCGTTGCGCGGTATTTAATACGATATTAGGCAAAGCACCTAATCGAGTTTTTTATCGTAAAGATTAATTTATATTTGTCGTGAACTCTAAGTTTCCACATTGAAAATCACAGGATATTTTCCAAAAAAAGATGCGCTATTCTTGTGAAATACGGTAATATTTTCTAGCATCAAGTGCGGAGGTATTCTCCGCCCTCATTGGAGAAAAATGATGAAGAAAGGCCTAAAAATGCGTGCATTAGAGCGTTCTGATTTGCGCTTTATTCATGAACTGAATAACAACCGAAATATCATGGCCTACTGGTTCGAAGAACCTTACGAGTCTTATGACGAGCTCGAAGAACTTTATCGAAAACATATACATGATGACGCTGAAAGGCGTTTTGTCGTCGAAGATGAAGACGGCATCGTAATTGGCTTAGTTGAGCTGATCGAGATTAACTACATTCACCGCAGCGCGGAATTTCAGATAATCATCGCCCCAGAGCATCAAGGCCGAGGTTATGCGACAGAGATGATTAATCGTGCGTTAGATTACTCATTCTCAATTCTTAATCTACGTAAAATCTACTTATTAGTCGCAGTGGATAACGAAGTCGCTATTCACTTATACAAAAAATGCGGCTTTATCGAAGAAGGTCACCTTGTAGAAGAATACTTTATTAACGGCGCTTACAGCGATGTTAAGCGCATGTATATATTAAAACACCAATACCAGAAAAAGATCGAAGAAAACAACTCAATTCACTAGTTCATTCTATCAAAGTAAAAACGCAGCTATTTGAGCTGCGTTTTTATTTATTCGAATTGATATTGATATGATAATACGATGCGCTTGTCTGCTTCATCCAAATAGGTGTTGTTGTCCATGACAAACGTCATTACGTTAAACGAGTGGCGTTTGCTCACGAGGTAACCAAGGCCGATACCACCAAAGAAGCCTTTGTAGTTCTCTCCTTCACTGTTTTCTGAGCCGTAAGTGCCTGCTGCGAAGCTGATTAACGTCAGTTCTTTGGTAAACGATTTCAGCGCAAATGCACCAACGTAACCGCTGCTGCCTGAAGAGCTCATCATATTGAAGCCATTCTCTGCACTTGGAGTGCCCGTAAAGTTAGGCTCGCTACAGTGGCTACTTTCTGCACCGTCACAAACAGGAACATCACCAGTGTTGTACGTATAGCCTGCCATTGGGAAAATTTGGAAGCCTGCTGGCTCAATCCCGAAATAGCTTAGCGGCATAAAGGTACCAACGCTGTAGTTGGTTTGATCCGCGCCGTTTACGTATTCATTTTTACCGAAGTTGAAGTTCACGATACCGACCGGAAACAACCACGAGCCACCAATACGCCACTCGCTCGCATCATCATTGATACGCAGGTTAATTTTGCGCGCTTGGTCAAGCGCAAGTGAGCCCGAGAATGAGATGTTTTGATCATCAAAATCGTAGTTGTTTGCGTAAGACGCGCCAAATTTCGTGATGACTTTTGTTGGGTCATCCGCCAACTTGTTTTTATTGTCTTTTACTCGATGCTCGGCACCATGAGCCAGCGTACTAACCAACAAAGTTATACACACTAACGCTAGTTTATTTTTCATTTTTTAGTCCTTTGAGATGTTGAATACCCGCACTTAGCTGCGCAGATATTTTTTGAATCATCACTCACTGGATGTGACAAAAGCGCCCTAACTACCTTAGATGGCGTGACAGCATCCAGTGCAGGTAGTTAGGGTAGAATGGCCTGTAAGGAAGGCGTTTAGCGATTAGGAATGATTAGTTTTTCCAGTTGTAGCTCATGCTCATGAAGTACAGTGCAGGCTCATCAAAGCCCGCTTGGAAGCGTGGCGTTTCTGACGATTCCATCAAGATCGCTTCAAACGCGAAACCAATTGAGTTTTCTGAATCCAATTTGTAATCAATGCCTGTACCAATGCGGTACGCCTTGCCAGTAGGAACGGTAATGTCACCGTTTGATTGGCTTTCATACATGCTGGTATCGAATGCAAAACCTGCATTCCACATCATTTTTTCATTCAGTTTGTACTGAGTACCCAATGCGATTTGGTAAGTGTCTTGTGTCTCTACGCCCAGCGTGGTTGTGTATTCGCTCCAGTCTTGCCAGTTCACGTTCCACATCACCGCTAGGTCATCATTCACTTCATGGTAAGCACTGAAGATCAGTTGTTGTGGAGCAATGGAGTTACTCTTGTCGAATTCAAATTCGGTTTCAGAAGAGTAAGACAGGCCAAGACGAGTGCCTGGTGTTGCCTCATAAAGCACACCTACTCGACCGTTGACCTGAGTATCTTGGTCTTCGTCATTGAAGTTCAGGGCTCCCTTCGTTTCCACTTCATACATACCGTACTGAATGCCAAGCGCCGCACCCACAGACCAGTGATCATTGATGCGGTAAGAAGCGGAAGGTTGAATGGTCAACGCTTGTGTCGTTGCTGTAGGAATATCTAAATGATTATTCAAAAGACCTTCGTACTCGAGGCCAAGGCCGTAGTTGCCATACAGACCAATACCCAGCGTCCATTTGTCGTTCACTTGTTGGCTGTAAAATGCCGACGCCATAGGAACAAAACCAATCACGTTGCCCGCATCGCTAGTCATCGTGTCTAGTTGCGCGTCACCGTAAAGGCCAATCAGGTTACCAGAGAAAGATTTACCAGAAACATTCGCCAGACCAGCCGGGTTTGCTGCCATTACTGAGGCATCTTGCGCACGAGCCGCCATACCAGCGGATGCCAAACCAATATCCGATGCTGTAGTTTCATAAAGGTATAACCCACCCGCTTGCGCAGCAGCACACGTCAGTAGAGAGCTCGCTACGACGATTTTTGAAAGATTTTTCATGCTAAAACCTATTATTGTTAGGGGAACCCACGCTGCGACGGTGGTTGTATATCAATGAAAGGCATTGGCCAATCGCACACAGCGTGGGGGTGTTGTGGAGTCAGTCAGTTGAAATCAGCGTTATTGCTCGCTCACCTCAAGTTCAGTGGGTTTCTTTCGCTTAAACTTCTCGCGCAGAGATTGCATCATCACGAAGAACACTGGCGTCAGTAACGTGCCTACAAACGTAGAGAGAATCATGCCGCCGAATACTGCAAAGCCCAGTGAGTGACGAGATGCCGCACCGGCACCCGATGCAATCACCAACGGGAATACCCCCCAGATGAAGGCAAATGCGGTCATCTGTACTGCACGGAAACGGATTCGAGCAGCTTCTTTGGCAGCATCAATGATGGATAAGCCCTTTTCTTCTCGCAGAACTTTGGCAAATTCCACGATAAGAATCGCCACTTTGGCGGACATACCGATCAAGATGACCACACCAATCTGCACGTACAAGTCGAACGGTTGTCCCACCAGCAGTAGCGTGCCCATTGCGCCGAGAATCGCGACTGGAACCGCCATCATTACCGCTGCAGGAATGGTCCAACTTTCGTACTGAGCCACCAAGAACAAGTATGTGAACAGCAAAGACAATGCGAACGCGATCGGCGCCATGTTGCCTGCTTTCATCTCTTGGTAAGTCATGCCTGACCACTCGTATGAGTAACCACTTGGCAAAGATTCCGCAGCCAGTTTTTCAATGGCTTTTACAACATCACCCGAGCTGTAACCTGGCGCTGGCGCACCGTTCACGGTTGCAGAACTGAACATGTTGTAGTTCGACAAGGTATCTGGGCCGAAGATCGGCTTCACTTTCACTAGCGTTGCCAGTGACACCATTTTTCCAGAGCTTGAGCGAACAAACAGATGGTTGATGTCGTCGATATTGTCACGGTATTGCTCTTCTGCTTGCACTTTCACTTGGTACGAACGACCAAACAAGTTGAAGTCAGAAATGTAGGCGCCGCCCAACTGTGCTTGCAGTGTGCTGAAGATTTCATTCAACGGTACGCCCATCGAAATCGCTTTATCGCGATCAATATCGATGTAACGTTGCGGAATATTCGCACGGAAAATCGAGAACGCACGTGCCACTTCAGGCAGTTGGTTGATTTGGGCAACAAAATCAGCGGTTGTTTTTGCCAACTCTTGTGGAGAACGGCCCAAGTTGTCCTGCAGCACAAGGTTGAAACCATCCACCGCACCCATACCTTTGATTGCCGGTGTCGCGAAAACGAACGAAGCGGCATCTGGCGTTGAGTTCAGCATTTGGTTAACTTTATTCATCAATGCGCGTTGGTGTAGCTCAGGGTCTTTACGTTTGCTCCAGTTATCCAGTTTGATGATCAACATGCCCGAGTTTGGAATCGACGCCATGTTAATTACCGAGAAGCCCGCAACCGAAACCACGTTCTCCACACCTTCCATCTGTTTTAGCTCATCAACGTACTGCTTCATTAATGGTGCAGTACGCTGCAATGCTGCTGCGTCTGGCAAACGCATTTCGACCATGAACACGCCTTTATCTTCGTTCGGTACGAAAGAGGAAGGTACGGTCATGAACGCAAATGCCAGCACCGCAATAAGCGCGCCATAAACACCGATACTCAGCACAATGCGACGGCTCGAGAAGCCAACTAAACCTTGGTATTTGCGCGTTATTGCCTCAAAACCTCGGTTAAACGCACGCAAAGGCGCAATAGGCTGCGAGTGAGTTGATTTCAACATCAACGCACAAAGCGCTGGCGTTAACGTTAATGCGTTGATCGCAGAGATCAGCACCGACACACAGATGGTGACTGCGAACTGGTTGAACATTCGACCGGAAATACCCGGCAATAGCGCAACCGGTACGAATACCGCCAACAAAATAAGCGTTGTTGCCAATACTGGCCCCGTCACTTCTTTCATAGCTTGGATCGTGGCCGGAATCGGGTCTAAATGCTCTTCATGGATAACCCGCTCCACGTTCTCTACCACGATGATCGCATCGTCCACCACGATACCGATGGCGAGGATCAAGCCAAACAACGAGATCGTGTTAATGGTCATGCCCATCACGCCCATGATTGCGAACGTCGCAATGATGGAAACCGGAATCGCTAAGGTTGGAATGATAGTCGCTCGCCAGTTCTGCAAGAAAACATACACAACGAAGGTGACAAGAAGTACCGCAATCACCAATGTCTCGTACACTTCATCAATCGATGTCTCTACGTATTCGGTAGAGTCATAAGCGATGTCGTAAACCAAATCATCTGGGAACGATTTCTCGTACTCTTTCATTGCCTCTTTCACGCGTTCCATCACGTCTAGCGCGTTCGCTGTCGGCAACTGGTACAATGCCAGAACGGCGGCTGGTTCGTTATTCATACGACCATCAGCTTCGTAACCTTGTGCGCCAACTTCCACACGAGCCACATCTTTCAAGCGAATCAAAGAACCTTTCTTGCTCGCACGAATGATGATGTTCTCGAACTCTTCCGCAGAAGTGAGTCGACCTTTGGTTTGCAAAACATATTGATATTGCTGATCACCTGGAGCTGGCATACCACCGATCTTACCCGCCGCCACTTGGATGTTTTGCGTTTTAATTGCGCCAATAACATCGCTAGCAGAAAGCTTCAAGGTAGCCAGTTTATTTGGGTTTAACCAAATACGCATTGAGTAGTCTTTCTTACCCAGCAGCGTAATGTCACTCATACCTTCGATACGTTTTAGACGCTCGACAATATTGAGATCCGCGTAGTTAGAAAGGTAGATACTGTCGTGAGACTGTTTCGGAGAACGCAGTGTGATAACGCCCAGCATGTCGGAAGATTTCTTCTTAACCGTCACACCGATTTGGTTTACTTCTTGTGGTAGAGACGACGTCGCCTGTGCCACCAAGTTGTTCACACGAACCTGCGCCATATCGCCATCTGCGCCCACTCGGAAGTAAATACGCAATGTGTATGAGCCATCGTTACCAATCACAGAAGACATGTAAATCATGTCTTCAACGCCGTTGACTTTGGCTTCTATCGGTTGTGCTACGGTCTTTTTAACCACGTCCGCGTTTGCACCCGGATACATGGTGCTCACCGTAATTACCGTTGGAGAGATTTGAGGATACTCAGAAATTGGCAAGACTTTCAGGGCGATCATACCCATCAATGTCATCGCCAGTGAGATCACCAAAGCAAACTTCGGCCGGTGAATGAAAAATTTACTTAACATCAGTACTCACTCAGCCTTGTTCACTCTGTAGTTCAACGTCTTTCACCGTTGCACCCGGACGCACTTTTTGTAGACCATTGACGATGACTTTTTCGTTAGCCGCCAAGCCAGTCAGCACAGCACGTTTCACACCGTAGGTCTGACCGAGTTCAACGTTACGACGTGACACCACGTGATCATCACCAACCACCATGACGTAGTCACCCGCTTGGTCTTGCTGAACAGCCGCCGATGGGATAAGCAAACCATCAATGGTTTTGTTGCGCAGCTTGATGGTCAAGTTGCCATATTCACCCGGCATAAGCGCGTAAGTTGGATTATCGAATTGTGCTTCTGCTCGAATTGAGCCTGTTTCTAAATCGATCTTATTGCCAACGGCGTAGATCTTGCCATCAAGCGGATACAATGAACCGTCTGAAAGGGTCAGTGTTAAATCAACATCCAGTTTGTCATCGTTACGATGAGCCACATCAATCGCACTTCTTACGCGGCGGTAGAGCTTCTCATCCACATCAAAGCCAAAGCGAATTGGGTCTACTTGAGTGATCGAAACAAGAGGAACGAGTTGAATTTTCGAAATACGGTCACCTACTCGGAAGTTGCTGAAACCCACACGACCAGAGAAAGGAGCACGCACAGAGCTAAATTCAAGATCGAGCCTTGCTGAAACCAGCGTCGCTTTCGCCTCTTCTACCGAAGCAATCGCTGCGGCGTGCGCAGCAATGGCGTCATCGTATCGCTGCTCACTGATGCTTTTATCTTTGATGAGTTTCTTCACACGTTCTGCATCACGCGTAGTTTGAACGAGTTGTGCTTTTGCTTTTTGCAACGACGCTTTTGCATACGCCAGTGCCGCTTTGTAAGGACGGTCGTCGATTTCAAACAGCAATTGGCCTTTTTCGACCATATCGCCATCTTTAAAATGAATCGCGGTTAATTCGCCACCGACTCGCGGCATAATATCAACGTCATTTACCGCTTCAGTTCGACCGATAAAATTATGATAAGGAGTGATTTTTGTTTCGGTTAGGGTAACGGTTTCAACAGAGGGTGCTTGGGCTGTTTTCGTTGCGATATCGCCAGTTTTGCATCCTGATAGTAATGCAGAAGATATAGCAATAGATACCAACGCAAATTTATATTTGGCTTTCATGATAAACCTACTTTATGTAGAAAGTGCTTTGGCCTAAATATTTAAATATATGGATAAACACACTTTCTATTCTGGAAATAAACGAGGGAGTTAGAATTGGTAGTTAAATTCGATGCGGTGATCACCATCACCGAAATTAACGTGATCATTCCAGTTTGCAAAGTAACGAATATTTGCGCGAGGATTAATTTGATAAGACAACGCAAACTCATGAGCCAAGATATTATCTTCACCCGCATAATAAGTATCTTTATATTGACTAGACCCTGACAACGTATGCATATACATTGGGTTGTAGTTAATCCAGATTTTATCGGTTAATTCAATTTTTGAGTACATACCCACAACAGTGAAAGTACCTGGAATTTCATAACCTTTGTCATCACCACTAAAATCATTAGCAATAGTGACACCCGCACCAGCTAAAGGAAATAGCTGCAACATACCAAACTTAGGTAGACCTTGAATAAAGCTATAAGATGCATCTAATTTATCGTTATCAACGTCGTAGTTTACATCTAATTGACGGCCTAGACCTTTTGCGACTTCTACTTGGAAATTACGTAGTCGGAAAGAGTCAATGCTGTCATCAACGTTGCCATATATTGGATCGTCATTGTCGCGAATGCCAAATAGCTCACCACCAATGCCTTTCATTTCAATGATGTTCATCGCCATGGTACCAGGCTGGCTAGATTGGTAAGTTTGACCGATTTTGATGTTCGCGCCTTTATCAGTAATACCAAAGCCAGCTTGGGTGTATACCGCAAGTGGGTCAGACATATCTTGTAGTTCTTCGTTATTGTTTGTCTGCGCATAGGCAGAAGACGCGAGTTGTAGGGCTGCAACCATAATGGCAACAGACGGTTTCACTAAATTCATAAAACTGTATCCATTTTAATGATTATAAAATTATTCACGTCATGAGGTCATCATAAATAGCAAGCAACACAACTCGCTTTGGATAACATAAATTATCAAAGCAAATTCAATAATGACGAAACATTCGACGCTTTAATTAAAATAAAATAAAGCATCGTAAAAGTTCAATCACCGCTACTTATATCTTATATAACTTGAAATTTGGTAATACTAACGAAGAAGGAAATATTAAAACTTATTAAAATTCAATTATCATTAGAACAAATGATTAATTAATCTTACCATATAAATAGAGAGTGCAATGGATTTATGTGATCACGTTCAATGTTTCATTTCGATCGTACAACACTCTTCATATTAATTAGAAAATTATAATAATTTAAAAAAACCTTAGTTTGATTAGCCCCGCATCAGATTAGAATAGTAGCCCTATAATAAATAAAAAGGGAATCACTCTCTGTGATTCCCTTTTATTATCGAGCGATAAAGCGCCGATGCATTTCGATAACTAAAACGCAAACAATTCGCACTATTGCAGTTTCTCTATTCCCATATTGAACAGTGCAAAACTATAAATATCTGCATTTGTCTCAATTATTTTACGCGTTGGTGTGCCTGCACCATGTCCTGCATTGGTTTCGATGCGAATTAAGGTCGGATTTGAACCCGCTTGCTTCGATTGCAACTCAGCAGCAAATTTGTATGAGTGAGCAGGAACAACACGGTCATCATGATCACCGGTTGTAATCAATGTTGCTGGGTATTCCACCCCCGCCTTTACATTGTGCACTGGCGAATAATCTTTCAGATATTGGAACATCTCTTTACTTTGCTCTGCCGTGCCGTAGTCATACGCCCAACCAGCACCTGCGGTAAAAGTATGGTAACGCAGCATATCCAGTACGCCGACTGCTGGCAGCGCCACTTTAAACAGCTCTGGACGTTGCGTCATAACGGCCCCCACTAACAAGCCACCATTCGATCCACCGTTAATGGCTAACTTGTTTGATGACGTTCCCTTTTCATCAATTAGGAATTCAGCCGCAGCAATAAAGTCATCAAACACATTTTGCTTTTGCATTTGAATGCCAGCGTTGTGCCATTCTTTGCCATATTCCCCACCACCACGAATGTTCGCTACCGCGTAAACACCACCAAGCTCTAACCAAGCCGCACGTGTCGGGCTAAAAGATGGCGTGAGGCTAATGTTGAAACCGCCATAACCATATAGGATTGTTGGTGCACTGCCGTCCATCGGTGTCCCTTTTTTATAGGTGATGATCATCGGCACTTTTGTTCCGTCTTTTGAGGTGTAAAACACCTGGCGAGATTCATATAAAGCTGGATCAAATGGCGCTTTAGATTTGTAGTACACCTCGCTATCACCATCTTTGATGTTCAGACGATAGGTAGTGCTTGGCATCTTGTAGTTGGTGAAAGAGTAGTAGACTTCGGTTTCTTCTTTTTTCCCCGAGAAACCGTATGCGCTGCCAATATCAGGCAATTTGATTTCTCGGATGAGTTTGCCGTTCATGTCGTATTGCTTCACCATCGAGATCGCATCAACAATATAGCTCGCAAACAAATTGCCACCCGCGGTAGAAACACGTAACACGTTCTTTGTTTCAGGAATCACATCTTTCCAGTTTTTGGGCTGCGGCTGACTTGCATCCACCGTCACGACGCGTTTGTTCGGCGCATTAAGGTTCGTAACCAAGTACAGTTTCGTGCCTTGGTTGTCTATCACCCAAGTATCAGAACTGGTGTTATCTAAAATGGTTTTGAGCGAGCTATTTGGCTTACTCAGGTCTTTGAAGAACAGTTTGTTGCCCGACGTCGATACGCTGGCTGAGATAAACAAGTAGCGTTCATCTTCCGACGTGTAACCCCCAACGTAGCGATACTTTTCGTCCTTTACACCACCGAAAATTAATTGGTCTTCACTTTGTTTCGTCCCTAGTTTATGAAAGTAGAGCTTGTGTTGGTCTGTCTTCGCGGAAAGTTCACTCCCTTTTGGCTTGTCATAACTTGAGTAATAGAAACCTTGATTGCCGAGCCAACTGATGCCGCTGAACTTAATATCCACCAGCGTTTCGCCGACGGGCTTTTTGGTTTCTGTGTCTAACACAATGACTTTGCGCCAATCGCTACCGCCTTCCGAAATGCTGTATGCAACCAAAGAACCATCACGTGAAAAGCTCACTCCCGCTAACGATGTGGTGCCATCTTCACTAAAAGTATTTGGATCGAGGAAAATTTCTGCTTCGCCATCACCTAACTGCCGATAAAGCACATCTTGGTTTTGTAGCCCGTCATTTTTGTAGAAATAAGTGAACTTACCCTCTTTGAACGGTTGGCTTTGCTTTTCGTAGTCCATGAGCTTAGTGATGCGCTCTTCAATCTGCTCGCGGTAAGGGATTTTCGACAGATAATCAAACGTCACTGCATTTTGTGCCTTAACCCATTCTGCGGTTTCTGGGCTGAGATCGTCTTCCAACCAGCGATAAGGATCACTCACTTTTGTACCAAAGTAGTCATCGACAACATCCACTTTTTGTGTGGTTGGATACGTGATGGTTTTCAGGGTTACCTGTTCAACCGACGATTGCGCCGCTTCATTTGCATACGCCACAGACAACACACTTCCGAGTGCGAGAGCCGTTGTGAGTGCTAGGGTGTTCTTTTTCATGAAATTCCTTTTTATTTTTCTGTTGTCTTTTTGTGCAATACATCAGAACTCTACTATATATCGACAAAATGAATCTAATTTCATTAAACGAGTTGTGAAAGCCATCCTAACTCCCTCATTTACTTACAGTTCTACAAACTAGTAAGTGGAAGTGTAGAACTTGGGAACAATACTGAAGAGCTACGATGACGTTTACTCTCTTTCGTCTAAGTCAGCTCGATTTGGCGCAAAACCCCAGACTCAGAAGCGAAATCTTGGTCGTGACTAATCAGAACAAATCCACCTTTGTATACATTTAACGCCTGACTAAGCATTATTTTTGACTCGAGGTCGAGATGGTTATCTGGTTCATCAAGCAGCAGCAAAGGCTGAGAATTTTGGTGGCTGACTATCAGCATCGCGAGCTTCATCTTCTCGCCACCGCTCAGTAGGCGCCCCAATCGAAACACTGCATCTCGACGAAAACCGATCCCGGCCAATAAGGTCCTCGCTTCACTTTCCGTCATCTCTTGGCAGCTCTCCATTACGTTCTCAAGTAACGAAAGATTTGGATTCACTGCACCAAAATGTTGGTCGAGATAATACAAAGGCGTATTCACTTGCAACTCACCACTCTGCAACGATAACTCGCCAAGCAACGTCTTTAACAAGGTTGATTTTCCGCAGCCATTTCTCCCTTTGAGATGGACTTTGTCGTTCGCAAAAATCTGCAACGTGATAGGCGTAGAATTCCCAAAAGGTAATATACCTTCTTGTATCGACAACACTTTTCGCGAACGGTTCGGATTATCTGTAAGATAAAGCTTTTGCGCCTTGAGTTGCTCATGTCGCGATTGCAACGCCTGTTCTTTGGCTTGTAAATGCGCTTGTCTGAGTTGCTCATTCTTATTGCGATTTGAAGCGCTGGCGGTCGCGCTATCCTTTTTTCCATCAAGCAAAATTTTGGGCTGACTGCCGTCTTTGCGCAGTTTGTTCCCTTGCGCGGCGCGTTGGTCTGCTTTTTCGCGATTTTTCTGGGCTTGCTCGGCTAACCGTTTTTTCTGTTTATCGACTTGCGCTAACTGCCTCTCGACCGCTTGCAGTTCAGTGCGTTTTTTCTCGGCGTACACATCGTAATTTCCACCAAAAGCCTGTAAACCTAGGCCCGAGAGTTCCCAAATTTCCTCCATCTCTCGCAACAGCTCACGATCGTGACTGATGAGTAAAATCGCGCCGCTGAAATGCGTCATAGACTCTATCAACCATTGTTTCGCCTCGGTATCGAGGTGATTGGATGGTTCGTCGAGAATCAAAAGATCCGTTTCGTTTTCAAATAACTGCCATAACTGCAAACGCGCCAACTGACCACCACTGAGCCGAGCACAAGAGAAATCAGGGTCTTGCGGCAAGCCCATCGCAGCAAGCTGCTGTTTGAGTTTCAGTTCAATATCCCACTGTTCGCCAACCAGTTCGAACCAATGCTCAGAAACATCACCTTGTTCAATCTGCTTCAAAGCATGTAAGGCCGAGTCTGTTCCCAGAAATTGGGCGATCGATTGCTGACCTGAAAGCAGATCAGACGGCTGCTGGCGATACATCATGAAAGAAGAGGGAGCAGTCACAACACCGCTGGCAGGCTGAATTTCTCCCGCTAAAATGGAAGCCAAAAGCGACTTGCCGATGCCATTGCGCCCAACCAAACCAACACGTCGTTTAGTCATGGAACAAGAAATAGACTGGAATAGCGTATCGCCATTATCAAACTGATGGCTAACATTAAAAGCTTGTAAAACCGGCATAATTTGCCTCCTGTATGACAGGGACAACAGCCGTAGCTATGATTTGAAATTGCAACAAAACGCGTGCACAAACGCATTAAGCTCTATGTAAAGTTCGACGATATACGTCAAATCAAAAAGTCGTCTTGTTGCAAAGAAATATCGGAAAGTGAGCTACGCCTACTAACCCTGCAGATCCAAAAAATAAGTAAAAATATGGATGACAGGTTTAGTTCTTCATGTTGGCGTAATCTCCTAGAGAAATGATGCGCAGAGTGTAGCCGCTTTTTTGTTCAAAAAGCAAGCTTTCTAACCAAATGTGAACAAAAAGAAAGTTTCACAGTAAGTTGTTATATCACATTAACTTTTTAACAAGTCTTTGAACAATTTCGAGATCTTAGCAACACAATTTTTATCCAAGCCATACTATGCTTAGAGTAAAGATAATCCACATAAGGGCGTGGTTATGAAATACAAACATATCCTTGTTGCACTCGAACTGTCAGATGAAAGCACCGTGCTTATCGACAGAGCGGTATCAATGGCAAACTATCTCGACTCCGATATATCCTTTATTCATATTGATGGTACGCACGGAGAAATCTATCGTGAGCTTGTAGACATTAAAGAAAACCCGGATCAAAGGCCGTTGAATGAGCATTCAATGGAATGTTTAAAAACATTTAGTGATTACATGGATTACCCACTTAAACATTTCTTCGTAGGTACTGGCGACTTGGCTGATAAATTAGAGGTCACCATTAAAGAGCAAGAAGTGGATCTTCTGATTTGTGGTCACCACCAAGATTTCTGGAGCAAGATTATTTCTTACTCCAGACACTTAATTAACAAATCACCGGTGGATATTCTAGTCGTCCCTATTCATGATTAGTAAAACGTAACGCTTCCCAAAACCACCAATTTATTTGGTGGTTTTTTATTGATATTGAAACAGCTTAAACAGTTTTCCAAACTAGCTTGGCGATCATTTATGAGTTACATTTTCTAACCAACCCGCGCTCCTACTGGGCATGGTTACTTAGATAGCAAGGATCCCTATGGCAAATAAAAAAGTACTCATTCTCTTTGCTCATCCTTCCCAGCATCGTTCAGAAGTGAATACTCCACTTTTCAAAGAAGCTCAAAAAATTGAAGGCGTGACATGTGTTGATCTCTATGGCGAATACCCTCGTTTCGATATTAATATCGACCGTGAGCAGCAACGCTTACGTGAGCATGACGTGGTGATTTTCCAATTCCCACTATATTGGTATTCAACGCCTGCGATTTTAAAAGAGTGGCAAGATCTGGTTTTGGAATATGGCTTTGCTTACGGTACAGATGGCACAGCACTGCAAGGCAAGACCATGCTTTGTGTGCTGTCTGCAGGGGGCAAAGAAGAAGCTTATAAGGCAGAGGGCTACAACCACTTTACGATTCGTCAACTGCTTGCGCCTATTGAACAAATGTCCGCACTGACCGGCATGAACTACATTGCCCCTCTCGCGATGTTTGGCGCACGTACAGCAGATGAAGAAGGGAGAATCCCTCGTCATGTTGAGCGGTACAAGAGCCTGCTAACAGCTTTAGTCGAAGATAGGTTGGATGTTGAAGCTGCGGCGTCATTAATCAAGCTTAACAGCGCATTGCCAGAGCTCATTAAGGAGGCTTCATGACGGGAATATTCTTACAAGCCTTCGTATATTTGATTGCTGCTGTAATTGCAGTCCCACTTGCTAAGCGTTTGGGACTTGGGTCCGTTTTAGGCTATCTCATCGCAGGTGTGGTCATTGGCCCAATTATCGGTTTAGTCGGTGAAGAAGCAACAACAATCCAGCACTTTGCCGAGTTTGGCGTGGTGATGATGCTGTTTCTCGT
Source organism: Vibrio sp. 970 (assembly GCF_033339075.1). Taxonomy (NCBI): domain Bacteria; kingdom Pseudomonadati; phylum Pseudomonadota; class Gammaproteobacteria; order Vibrionales; family Vibrionaceae; genus Vibrio; species Vibrio sp. 970. Next base: position 39,729 of record NZ_JAWOTW010000018.1, on the reverse strand, counting down.
TGGCTTAGAGCTCGAACCCAAAATGTTGTGGGCGATGCGCAATCGCTTAATGGGTTTAGGAGGTCTGCAAGTCGGCGGTACCGTCGCGGCGATTATGGGTATTGCCTTATACTTTGACCAGCCTTGGACCATAGCCTTAGCCATAGGTTTGATCTTCGCCCTCTCTTCTACTGCGATTGTTTTGCAAACTTTTAGCGAAAAAGGATTAACGAAGACGGAAGGTGGACAAAACGCTTTCTCCGTGTTGCTTTTTCAAGATATTGCAGTGATACCAATGTTGGCGTTCATTCCCCTATTGGCCTTACCTGAATTAATTGAACAGGCACAGTCCGCAGCACAAACAGCCGCAGAGCACCATGAAGAATTAAGCCTCGTTGCGGGGTTGCCAGGCTGGGCATACGGCATCGTAATCACAGCATCGATAGCAATCGTCGTCGTTGGTGGACACTTTTTAAGTCGACCGCTGCTCAATTATGTGGCTAGCTCTGGTTTGCGAGAAATCTTTACCGCAACTGCACTCATGCTTGTCATTGGTATCGCTGCACTGATGAGTTTAGTGGGCTTATCTCCTGCCTTAGGAACCTTCTTGGCTGGCGTTGTATTGGCGAACAGTGAATTCCGCCACGAGTTAGAATCCAATATCGAACCATTTAAAGGCCTATTGTTAGGTCTGTTCTTTATTACCGTTGGCGCAGGGATCAACTTCTCGGTCCTTTTTGATAATTTCTGGTTGGTCATGGCATTGACCATTGGCGTGATGGTTTTGAAAGCCTTGGTGCTGTTTATTCTTGCACTGATATTTAGGGTGAAAGGCAGCAACCGCTGGCTGTTTACCCTAAGCTTGGCTCAAGCAGGTGAATTCGGCTTTGTGCTTCTAAGCTTTTCAGTGCAAAACCACGTCATCCCATTTGAACTTTCACAAACTCTTGCGTTAGTGGTTGCGATTTCGATGTTCCTGACACCAGGTTTGTTTATTCTGTTTGATAGAGTGATTCTGCCGCGCTTTGAAAGCCAGTCAAATGAACGCGAAAGCGATACGATTGAGGAAACAGGCACGGTGATCATCGCCGGCATCGGCCGCTTTGGACAAATAGTGAATCGCCTATTGGTATCAAACGGCGTGACTACCGTGGTACTTGACCATCAATCTGACCAAGTCGATAACATGCGCCAGATTGGCACTCGCGCCTATTTTGGCGACGCGACTCGACCAGATATGCTACATACAGCCGGCATTGAGCACGCCGCTGCGTTGGTTGTGGCGATTGATAACCAAGAATCGAGTGTAGAACTGGTGAAGTACGTTAAGCACACGTACCCAAAAGTAACAGTGATTGCACGTGCCTTTGACCGTGGACATGGCTATCTTTTGCGTCAAGCGGGGGCTGATATTATTGAATCAGAGACCTACCATTCTGCATTGGAGATGGGCGGTCACACAATGAAAGCCCTTGGCATTCACCCCTTCTTTGTTGAACAACAGAAGGCGACATATAAGCGTGTTGAAGCACGTAAGTCAGAAATACTTTACAAAGCTTGGGAGGATGATTCTGAAGGTGAACGCTATGACAACAATTTCCGACAACTGTTTATTCAGTTAGAGGAGAAAATGGCGGAAGAGATGCAAAAAGATCGTCATGACAAACTATCGCGGTCAGAACGTGGTTGGACACCGCCACCTAAAGGTTACGCCGATGATTTTAATGAAGATAACGTCCAAGAGCTAACACCACCAAGAGAAGAGCCTATCCAACGATAACGCACTCCATATTAAAAACCTCCCACTTGGGAGGTTTTTATTTTTTCAGTACAGAGCCACACGCCGTGCAGGATAAAATGATCTTCTCGATATTACATAAGATCATTCATTAAAATCTCATACTCTTCGTTTGCTTCTTCCACTAAATGAGAAAGCTCTAACGCATCAGTAACTGCAAGATTGAACTGCCACGGAGTTGTGTCTTCTTTACCACAGATTCGAGTTTCACACCCACGACTCTCAAAAGACAAATCATCAAACTCTGTGGTGTGGCGCTCTTGAAGTTCAACAATCTCAACTTCTAATTTACCAACAGGGTTGACTTTAACGTGGGCATGTAAATCCGAACTGTTAGACAAACAATAATCTCTATGAACCGCAATCATGGCCGCCTCCTTGGTCTGCCAACTGACAACTCAACATTGAGTGTAGACGAGGGATTTTGAACGTGGCGTGAAATAATAATGAAGATTGATCTGTCTCATTAGAACAGACAATTGTTGTCATGAAGGCATTAGCCAGCATGAATCTCATCTGATTTAAATTGTTCTGAGATCGTAATAGTTGGCATTTACCGAGACTTTCCCTATTATCGAAACAAAATTACTGTGGTCATTCTTTAGAGGTCAGTATGGAGCTTGAAGCCGTTGCTAAAGCACTAAAAGAGTTAGGGCATCCGACTCGTTTAAGTATTTACAAAGAAGTCGTCAAAGCGGGATACAAAGGTATCGCGGTAGGCGGCGTACAAGAAAAGCTTGGCATTCCAGCATCCACTCTCTCTCATCATATCTCGAGCCTTGCTTCAGCTGGTCTTCTCACCCAGCGCCGCGAGGGTAGAACCCTTTTTTGTGTTGCAGAGTATCAGTGCTTAGATGACGTAATTGGTTTTTTAAAAGCAGAATGTTGCGTTAACGAGTGCTCATAAATTTCTAGCAAAAACGAGAGAGTTTGAGTTTCTATTGAACTTCAGCAGAACGTGAATGACGATGAAAAACATACACACCGAAGTTGCTAAGCTCGGTGTGTACATCTTCTAGTTCGCGACAAGTAACATCGACGACTTAGATGGTACGATTAACTTACCGTCAGTTGGAATGATTTGTTCTGTCATCAAATCAACCCAATTGCCATCCGTTTTTAATGTCAAAGACTGTTGACGCTGTGATTTATTAAGCACCACAATACCTTTGTCACCTCGCTTAAGTACGAGCATGTCATCGTTACCTTCAAGAACACTCATCGGCTCGCCATGCGTCATATTATGGAACTGGATCATTTTTGCCATTCTCGGGTCGCTCCATGCACCTTGCCACCTTGGCTGACCATTTTTACCTTTAATACCGCTGGTGTTTAAGTCGGTATAAATCAACGGCACACCGCCATCTCGGCCTAGAATATAGGCATAAGCTAACCATTCGTTTTCCTCGTCCATGATGAGATCAAGAAAGACATCATTGTTAGGAATATCATGTGTGATAGCAAATGTAATCGCACGACCGGGGGACAAAGCCTGACCAAAACAATAGGGATCAATCAGAGACTTGAAGCTGCCCTTTTTAGCAAACGCCTTAAACATGGTTGAGAACAAAGGGAAATCGTACGCACCTAGGCGAGTTTCCTGTAGATACGGCTCAAGAAACAGCTGATACTCTTCTTCCGTCGCACCGCCATCGGTAATAATTTCACCAAATATATGCACATCCCGCGTGATATCGTCTGTCCAAACACGCTTAAGATGCTCTAACGTCATGTGTTTCGCAGCGTCAATACGAAAACCTTTCACACCAATAGCTTTCAGCGCCTTTAGGTACGCTCGCTGCTGCTCAACGACATGGTCACAAACACGAAGAGTTGGCAAGCCAGGATCGGTTGGTCCACCTGTGATACGTCCGTTTTGAACCTGCCACTTATCTTTCCAGTCTTTGATGCCGAATGCTTCAACAAAGTCCTCTTCATCAAAAAGTGGTTGAGATAGATCGCCAAACAACGCTAGCGACTGATATTTCTGTTTGTTGTTCTGGTATTCCTCCAAGACCTCTTGTCTTGGGTACTGAAGGTCTCTGCGAAGGTGGGCCTCATTTGCCATATGGTTAAACACTACGTCGGCATAAACCCACACACCAACTTGCTCCAGTTCACGAACCATATGAATAAAATCTTTGGTATCACCCAAAGCATTATCGATAACACGATAATCTTGTGGTTGATAACGCTGCCACCAGCGCTCATCGTGTGCGCTTTTCATTGGTGGCGAAACCAACACAGAGCCATAACCAAGCTCGCGGATTTCTTTTGCTCGTTGGGCAATGTCAGCATACTTCCAATCAAACGCATGTAAGATAACGTTTGCACCGAATGATTGTGTTTCCTGTGAGCCACTCATGTTGTTCTCCTGCTCGTTTCCACTCACGATTACTTGTTTGCATTTTTTTGTGAGTGAATTCAATAATCGAAATTATAAAAGCTATTCATCAGAGGCACTCACCCTTTTAGCACTAACTCAAGGCTGAAATCGAAGGCGTAGCGACTCATCCATTGCACAGCGATAAATCGTTCTGAGTGAATAACGGGCACACGACATACAACCCGAACAGACCAACACAAAACTAAGGCATTGTTTTGATTAACAAAAACTTAAATTTAAAAAGATAGAACATAAGACCTATGTACGCCCTAAAATAGGCCCAAAGGATAAAAATAGCCAAGCCAACCCGTTGAGTAATCAATTGTTAATAAAACGAAACTGGCAGATGGATCACGTTTGGCGCGTTTCAAAAATCCAGTAAATCACCATACCTAGCGTTAAAAGACTAAAGATTTCTGTTTGTATCTGTCCCGAAATGACTTCAAAATGCGAAACTTAGCTTATCTCTATGGGGTATGCTCTACCTTGGAGGATAATAATGAATATCAAAGAATTTTCTGACCTCGTCGGGCTATCTGCTCATACACTTCGATACTATGAAAAAATCGGTTTACTTAAACATGTCCATAGAAACGCGAGTGGACATCGAATGTATAGTTCGAAAGATCTAAACTGGATAAGCTTTGTTAAACGTTTAAAAGAAACTGCAATGCCACTTGAAGAGATTCTAGAGTATGCCAAATTAAGGGAAGTCGGCTCTCAATCTGTACCACAACGTCAAGCCCTGTTAGAACAACACCAAGAAAACCTCAAACGCCACATTGAGCAACAGAAAAAGCACTTATCGGCTCTAGAAGAAAAAATTGCCTTGTATACAAGTGGAAAAGTTCGTTGACTTAGAGTTAACTCTAACGATTAAGGTGTGTTTACATTTATTCACTAGGAACATACCGATGGAACAATCGCGCTTTAACAAAGGATTAGAACTACTCTCTCAAATTGATGGTGACGCTGGTCATAATGTCATCGAAAGCTTACAAGATATTTGTCCAGATTTAGCTCAGTACACCATTGAGTATCCGTTTGGCGATATTTATGCTCGCCCGGGCTTAGACCTAAAATCGAGAGAAATCGCAACCGTCGCCGCGCTAACGGCAATGGGGAATTGCGCGCCGCAACTAAAAGTGCACTTAAATGCAGCGCTGAATGTAGGCTGTAGCGAGGATGAGATTAAAGAGATCATTTTGCAGATGTCCGTCTACGCAGGTTTTCCCGCGGCATTAAACGGCATGTTTGCATTCAAAGAAGTGCTAGCGGAAAGAGCAGAGTAATAACGACGTTGAAATCAATTTAACCGCAATTAAAAACGGCCCTTGGGGTTCGGGCCGTGATTAAAACAACGAGTGAATTAGCGCTCAGGAGTTTCAAGCAGTTTAACCGCGCAATCTACCGCGTTGTTAATGCCTTGACTGCTCTCCAACTTGCCTGAACTTGCAGGACCAAGGGCACAAGAATACAAAGCCAGCTGCTTATCGAACGGCAGATCCAACTGTTCATAGAGATTTTGTCGGATTCTTGCATGTTGTTCTGGTTCTTGGTTAGCAAGGCTAATCAACGTTTCATAAATAAGCGTTTTCATGTCTTTCCCTTTTCACTTTATTGCACGGGGTGCATATATATTGTATCCATTTGGGAAGCACAAATCAGAAGCTAGGTCACAGAACGCGTCGCTAAAAAAGTTTATGTGCGCGGTAAATTGCAATACAAACCTAAAGCCGTTTAGAAAAAGGGCAACTGATAACTCGATAGATCAGCCGATTAACTAGCATTCGCCGCTGTTTGTTTATAATCGTGTCCGATATAAACAAAAACGTCGCTGTATCAGCGACGTTTTATCTCGACTTTAGTTAATCGAACCTGTTTAGTTGAAGTGCACTAGCATTTCAACGTCATCGCCTTGCTCTGGAGCCTGAAGAGCAAAGTGCACGTACCCTGCTTCAGTAACAGGAATCGCAAGGTATTCATTGCTGCCTGCATAGTTGGACGCATACTCGTGCTGCTCTACTGTAGGCCAATGCTCTCTACTCGCGTATAGATCGACATTACCAGTTTGAGAGTGAGCCGTTAGCCATACACGAACCTCTTCAACACCTTCAGGCACATAAACTGCTGCATAGCGCTGCTTGTGAACGGTAAGCATTTTGGCTTCACCAGACTCTAATACCACAGGTGCTAAATCATCTTGCACTTGGGTTGGCGGTGTTTGCGCTTCCACTTCTAGCGCAGCCACAAGATTCACTGAGTCATAGCTATCACGTCCAGTTAAGCTGATGTAGTAACGACCCGCTTTAACGTAACCATCTTGCTCTGGTTCAAACACAATCTCTTCATTGCTGCCATCAGCATATTGACTCATTTCGAAATCATAGTAATGCGCGACTTTGTTGTAGCTCATGTAAAGATCCGCATCACCCGCACCCTCAATAGATACATTGAAGTTAACGGTGTTGGCTGGAACATCAACGTAGAACAGTTTTTCGCTGTATGCTTCGCCACTGAGCTGAAGGCTTTGGTTCGCCGTCAATTCAGTCACTTGTGCTTCAGGGCTTGTTGGTTCTGTTGGCTCTTCTGGGTCTGTATCAGGTTGCTCAGGTTCCACTTTTAATGTGTCCAACCAACGTTCAAACTCAGCATCGTATTGTTGACCTAAAGACGTCACCTGCTGTGCCCATTGTTCGAACTGGCCAGAGCGCGACAATGCCAACAAGCTTTCGACGTCTTGTGGATGATTTTCTAACATGAATCGAACAGCTAGATAACCCCAACGATAGATACGATTGGTATCGTGAGAGTACGTGGTATCAAACACAGTGGAAAGACTCAGTTTACCATCTGCAATCAGCTCAATCGCAGCTTGGTAACCTTGCTTGTAATGCATGTATTCAGCAAAACCTTCTAGCCACCAAACAATATGACCATGAGCCAAGTTATCGCTGAACGAACCGTATTGGTTAAATCGTGCATCTAAATAGTGCGTGTATTCATGTTCTAGGTTCAAGATAGAGAGATCTTCACCATTCGCGTAGCGATAAGCGACGAAACGCGCAGTATTGTCCGCTTTTGAAGGGTCACCTTCTAGGTACTGACCACCGTTGTCCGTTGTATTACCAAATAGGAATGAAGAGTAATCAACGTAACTAGTGTTACTCGCGAATACCGCCACTTCAACACGATCATTCAAATCATCAGCGACAGGTTGATTACCCGTATTCGCAACTCGATGGAAGTCGGCTTCTTTTGCCGCTAGCACTTCACACGCTTTCGCTGCTTGAGCATCGGTCAGATCCTCAGAGCGAATAATGGCAGGTCCCTGACATTCAAAACGATTTGGCATTACACGTGCAGCTAAATCTTGCTTGGCTTGCTCAATATTCAGACCATTTAGGCCTTCTGGTGCGTAGTAGCTCATCATTTCAACGGCAGCAAGCCATAGTTTGTCATGCTCACTACCCAGTGGATAACGCTGCATCACCTGTTGCATTACTGCCAATGCTTTGCGTTTGGTCTCCTGATCTGGGCTCGCGAGCAAACGACCAGTTTCACGTAATGCATTGAAAACGATAAAGCTTGCATCCGTATCTAATGCCCAAGCATTATCAGATGCGAATTTCACCAACGTATCAATATGGTGTGTATTGTTTGCCATGTATCGGTAGAACGCATCGTTCGCCGCATGGCCTGCCATAGAGCGGAACAAGTTGTTTAAACCATCAACCCATTGCGTGTCCTGCGCGGTTTCACGATTAAAGTGCATCAACGCGGCCATCATGCTATCCATGGTCAGCGGCAACTGCTTAACGTTATCAACCATCAAAGTCAGGCTCTTCATTGCACCAACTTGTTCACGACCTTGATCCAAAGCATGAGGGTTGTTTAGGAATAGGTTCGTCGACTGAGCAAAACGCTGACTCAACGCTTGCGAAAACTCAGGTGTACCAGTACCAGCGTTGTAGCGAACGTAGTAGGCCGCTCGAATAAATTCGCCTAGGTTCTCTAGAATACGAGCTTGATCTGCTTCACCACGATAGCGAGCGATTTCTTGATCCAGTGCGACTTGGATACGGCTTAGGCTCGCTTCACTATAGATATCATTCAGCGTTTCTGAAGGTGCTGAAAACCAAGCGTGGTAGCAATCATACTCAGCACCAGAAACGGCAGTAGCCAGATCTCGCGATTGTTGTAAATCAGCAACAGCACACTGATTTTGTGCAAAAGAGAAGCCAGACACACTCGCTAGCATACAAGCAAGCGCCAAACGATGGCGCGGGAAAAAACGGATATGAGACATAACAACACTCATTGATTATTAACATACATTGAGTGGGGGTTTATATTCTTTACAGCTCAAACAGTGAAATCAGTGTCATAAAATTTATGAAACCGCTCCCAAAAATAGGTCTTTTACTCTAATTAAATGGGAGCAATCCCACTCCAAAAAACTCACAATTATCAATAAAAACATTAATTTACCTTTTTCTAAATAACGACTTTATGAGGAAAATTGCCCTTAAACGCCCCCCTTAACTCTTCCAGATAGAGTTCACGACAATCAAAGGTTCTAAATTAAATTTTGATGCTTGATACCATCTATTTTTATTTGTGACTCATTCCCAATAAGTCATAGAGTGCATATCAAAAGGTTGGCATTAATGGTAAATTCTCCGCCAAATCAAACACATTTACTCCTCCAGTCATTGATGAGTGAATAAAGCAGATATTTGGCTAGGGATAATACATGTCACTTTGGGGATTTTTGGGAGCGGGGATTGCCTACTTCATGACAACGTTTGCCTTTGTTTTTGGCGGCATTTTTTGGTTATGTGCTGAAGGTAATACATTAAGAGAAACAAAGCGTCAATCATCAATAATGTCCGGGTTTATTGCTTGTACTATTGGAACTTGGGTGCTTGCTTTTGGTGTTTACGTTTACGGTTACTTTTGGGATAACTCTTCTCACTATTATTTTTATTTGCTCGCTCCATGGGGACTTGCCATTTTTGGGGTAAAACTTCGTAACCGCTGGGTTAAGCAATACGCGCGTGTAAAAAACGCAAAAGAAGAACAGTGGCAAAAGCGCTGGCGAGAATTATTAGGGGAAGATACTGAAGAGCTTCCACCATATACACATGATTACGAGCTCTACTCGGGCATTTGGCAAGCCAATGAAGCGCTCCAAGAACAGTGTTTTGCAGCCCTTCCTCACGGGAAAGCAGTCTACGAGAGAGTGAAAGCCTTCCAAACGATGGCCTCCCCCGCTGGTGACATAAACAATCAAGTTTTGCTGAGTAAACTCGATCAACTAGAGGATGAAATCATTCAAGTTCTTGAGCAACACTCGCAAAAGAAAGTAAGCATTGAAACTGGCGCAGGTACTTTACACAAAGAGTCAAAACGCAATGTTTATCACCATGAGAATGGCCCAACAGAAGAGCAACTGTACGACTCAATCAACCTCCAACATGATTTGGATCGAGAGCTACGCAACATTATCTATGATCGGCTCGGTTACGATGGCGAAGATGAGTACTTTTTCCTCCAAGCGCCACTCGAAGAGCTTACCGAGAATGAAACCGCAATCAACTGGATGCTCTGGGGGTTAGTAAGCGACCATTTTGCTGTTGACCCATACCAAACGGCGTTGGATCTCAGCCTAATGAATGCGGAACCAAGATGGGGGCAAAATGAACGGTTTGTAATGATTACGGCTCAATAAACGCAAGTACTAAGCCTAACTTTAATACAACCTATTCTGAGACCACCCTCGCGTTGGTTAACTTAGCCAGTAAGCGGCCAACGCGATCGCGCATTTCACGTCTATCGACAATCATATCTAGCGCACCATGCGCTAGTAAAAATTCACTTCGCTGAAACTCGTCTGGTAGCTTTTCACGTACCGTTTGCTCAATGACCCGTCTTCCCGCAAAGCCAATACTTGCTTTAGGTTCACCAATATTGATGTCTCCTAGCATGGCCAAACTCGCCGAGACGCCACCATAAGTTTGGTCCGTCAATACTGAGATATAGGGTAATCTGTGCTCAGATAAGTGGTTTAACGCGGCGCTGGTTTTTGACATTTGCATGAGTGCCACCAAAGACTCTTGCATGCGCGCCCCTCCGCAAGCGGAAAAACATACTAACCCAGATTTTGTATTAATTGCGCTTTCAACTGCTCGGACAAACTTCTCGCCAACCACTGCGCCCATCGAGCCTGCCATGAAAGAGAATTCGAATGCACACGCAACAACAGGCAGCCCCAATAACTTGCCCTCCATCACCACCAACGCATCTTTTTCTCCAGTCGTTTTCTGTGCTAAAGCTATTCGCTCTTTATATCGCTTTAAGTCTTTAAAACCCAAAATATCTTGTGGCTCCAACTCACTTGCCAACTCTTGTTGTGTTCCATGGTCCAGAAAAGAGATCAACCTTTGACGCGCAGCCATTCTCATGTGATATGAGCATTTAGGGCATACTTCCAAATTTTCTTTTAACGCGGCACGATAAAGTATTTGTTCACACTCAGGACACTTTGTCCAAACGCCCTCAGGGATAGACGCTTTGCGCGAACCTATTATATTTTTATTCTCAAATAACCGTTCTAACCAGCTCATAAATTCACCACTATTGATTACGTTCTAGCGCGATATCTCGTTGTTTGTTCGCTTAAACTTGTAAATAAAATTGTATGTAACTTAGTACAGGGATAAAGTGCGATATGCTGGCTTGATAATCCAATAAAGTAGGATAATGAAATGTTTGATAACGTTGACCAAATCTGGTTAAAAAGTTTTCACTGTGTTTATGAGAACAACAGCTTTAAGCGAGCCGCTGAGTGTTTGAATATACCAACATCAAATATCAGCCGACACATTGCCCTGCTTGAAGAAAAGTTAAACATTAGGTTGTTCAATAGAACAACAAGGCGAATGACGCCTACCGAGGCTGGAGAAGAGCTCTATAGCAGCACTCGTCCGTTATTGGAGCAACTCAACGCCGCACTAGAAACGGTAACGCGCCACTCGCACACGGTAACAGGGGAACTGCGAATTCTTATGCCAGACACACCTGTACTGGCCAAAGCGGTTGTCACCTTTTGCACGCAATACCCGTCAATCTCTTTGTCTTGCGATACAACGCTAAACCCTAAAGATGATGTTATTGACAGCTTTGATGTCATTTTGAGTTTTCATAGAGGGACTTTGTCAGACAGTAACTGGGTGGCGAGAGAGATAAAACGCTGGCCCAGTGCCATTTTAGCCGCGCCTCAACTAATTGAGAAATACGCCACCCCTTACAAAATTACGGATCTAAGTCATGTTCCCTGCATCACGACGCTTACCGCAGTAAATGGTGCACCATGGGTATTCAGAAACCCTGCTGGGGGCCATATTACTCAAACTGTGCAATCTTCATTCAAAGTAAACAGCGGTCATCTCGCCAGATATGGCGCGTTATCAGGGCTTGGATACGCAATATTGCCAATTGAGTCATGCCAAAATGAGATCAAAAATGGTGAGCTAGAAATCGTCACTCTAGAGTACGAACCTGAGGATTTAGTGCTTTACGCCTTTTACTCGTCTAGAAAACATGTAGCTAAGAAAATATCTATGTTTGTTGAACATTTAAAGCAAAATGCGAAACTTAACGCTTAGCTAAGCTTTACTCAACTAATTTATCATATTTTGTTTTATCGTCTAGAAAGGACAGACACCGCTAAGCGATTTGAGACTCGATTTTTTCAAATAAAAAAGCCAGCAATTAACATTTACTGGCTTTTTATTAAAGAGGGTCAGTTGGCGTTTAGATTCTAAACGCTCCCACGTGACGATCGAGTGTTCGCGATAGCTCCGCGAGTTGTTGACTTGATGCTTCTAGTTGCTCACTCGCCGTTAGCGCACTTTTCACTGAGTGGCTGACGGTATCCATGTTCATATTAATTTCGTTTGCTACCGTTGATTGCTGTTCTGTTGCGGTTGCTACTTGAGTATTGATATCTGAAATAGTCGTCACTTGTGCAGCTATTGCTTCTAAAGCCTGTCGAGCTAACTCGGTTTCTGCCGTTCCTTCTTCAATAAGAGTCTTACTATTGCTCATTGAATTCACCGCACTTTGAGCTTCAGTTTGTAGCTGGTGAATCATGTTGTCAATTTCATCGGTAGAATGAGCCGTTTTAGTCGCTAGGTTGCGAACTTCATCAGCTACGACTGCAAAACCTCGGCCGGCATCACCAGCGCGTGCCGCTTCGATAGCCGCATTGAGAGCCAATAGATTGGTTTGCTCCGAAATACCTCTAATCACCTCTAGAATACTACCAATCGACTGAGTATTTTCAGCAAGACTCACGATAATGTTGGAAGTGCTGTTCATCTCGTTTTCAAGATTAGTCATCGCCGTTTTGGTTCTTTCTAGCGTCGTGTAGCCATCTTGCGCTTCATTACTTGCTGCACTCGCAGCATTTGCCGCTCCAGCAGCATTGGAGGCAATTTCATTGACCGTCGCAATCATTTCGTTCATGGATGTGACAACCAGCATGGTTTGCTCGTTCTGCTCTTGCCCTCTTGTGAGCGCTTGTTGAGATTGCCCACGCAAAGCGACAGCTGAACTATTAAGCTCCACACCAGTATTTACAACTTGTGTAATAATCTCATGTACTTTCCCAACAAAAACGTTGAAAGCAGAAGAAATTTGCGCGACTTCGTCATTACCTTTCGCTGGCAAACGAACGGTTAAGTCTCCGTCTCCTTTTGAGATGTCTTGTAGAGCGTCTTTAAGCGCAGAAAGCGGTCTCATCAGTTTATTTAGCAAAAGTGACAGAATCAAAACACACATAACGAAGATCGCCACCATAGAGATCAACTGGTAAGTAATAATTCCATTCGTCGCTTGGCTCACTTCAGTAATAGGAATACCGATATCAAAAGTACCGTATAACTGACCATCCACATAAATTGGTGCCATGATGTCAAACACCCATACTTTCTGGACATCGGCATACCACTTTGAGTACTGTTGAACACCTCTCGTCGCGCCTTCAACAGTATATTCATCGTTATAGGTTTTGTTCAGCTTGTGCTTATCACTGTGGGCTACTGCCGTTACGTTACGGTCAATTACAACGGCATAACTCACGTCTGAACGTTGTTTCAGCCCCTCAACAAGCGATTGTAAATCTTGCATTGGATTAGCTGAGTTCTCCAAAATATAACTCGCATTTCCCGCTAGAAACTCAGCTTGAACTTGGGATTTGTTTAAGATGATGTCATCGATTTTCTTACTCGAAATTAGGTACGTTGATGCCATACTCGCCACGACAGCAATACCAAACATGGCGCAGACTGCTAATAAGATGATTCTTTTCATTATAATTGTCTCAATACAATTCAATTGATGCTCATTAATCGAGCGCTAAGCCTTTCTTCTCCAAAACCAACCAAACTGCATTTTGGGTCTGTTTGGCAGAGCAAGACATAACTTTATAACTATGTATCTGCTTGGTTCCCGATTACTTTAGACAGAAGGAAAAAAAGTCTTCAAAACGTCACATTTCTACGAGGTTTGGCGAAGGGACGAGTACGCAAAAGGAAACGTTTGCATAGTTAAATTTAACTATGCGACCAAATTGGTATCGAACATTAAAGAAAAGACTTCTAATTAGCGTTTTGACCGTCGGGAGCACTGTGGTCAGTGCTCCCGTTTTATCATTTAGTATCTCAGGTTCAGATATTAGAGCCACAATTGCAGCGGTTGTAATCCGAGATGCTTGGTGAAGCGAGAATGACTTGGTTTGCAGATATGGCAGCGATGTCAGATCGAGTGATTCTCAATCAAGAATCGGCAGCAAAATAGGCAAACCAAGGCATGAAGCTATTACCCATGCAAAAAGAAAGGAAAAGAATCTTTACCACAGAGTTTAACTCGTCAGCGATATGTATCCATGCATACCCATGTATAAACCAACTGCACTGATCAAGACGCCCGATAAGTAAGGAGCTCGACGTGCAACATCATTCAAACCGCTCCATTTAGATGTCGCTTTTTGCACGCCCACTGCTGCCACAACGCCAACTGCAACCAGAGTCAAGGCTAAGCCAATACTGAATGACACAACTAAAGTCGCACCAAGAGTCATTGCCTTAAGCTGCAAACAGATAAGCAAAACCGTTACCGCAGCAGGGCATGGAATCAAACCACCCGTTAATCCAAACAGCAGAATTTGCCCATTCGTCACGTCTCGATTCTCAAAGCGTTTTTGAATGTCTAAAGCGTGAGCGCGTTCGTGAGCATCTTGATATTCCTTATCTTCGCTTTCTAAATGAGAACCAGGACGGAAATGTACATCAAAGTCATGGGTATGATCATGGTGCCCGATGATCAAAGTGACAGAAAGTCCATTAGAGACTTTAATGCAAGACGCCGATTCCAAGTATCCATCACGCTCTATAAAGTGATAAATATCAGCAGGTTGATAACCATCACTCGATACCGAAACCTTGATACCTTCAGCAGTTAAAGGTTTACCGCTGAGTGTTCGCAACTGGAAACGGTGATGCTCCCCTTCCTGTGTAATCGAAAGCGAAACATGCCCATGTCCTGTATCCACAACTTGCGTCGTCCAATCGCGAGCATGATCCTGAGCTTTGTTCCAAGCTCGCTCATCGCTCCATGTCCGCCAAAACATCCATACGCCGGTTGTCACGATAATGACCCCAGAGATAAGTTGCATCCATGGTTCAGCCGCTTCAGCGGTGAATTTCTGGCTAATATACATCCCACCAACAGCGATTAACCATACAATTGCAGTGTGAGAAAGTGTGGCAGCTAAACCCAGCATCACGGCTTGTTTGACCGTTCCTTTCACCGCGACAATGAACGCCGCCATCATCGTTTTAGAGTGCCCAGGTTCTAAACCGTGCAAGGCGCCAAGCAAAATGGCACTGGGAATAAAGAACCACCCATTACCTTGTTGTAGTAACGCGACAAAATCCATTGTTGTTCTCTGTTGTTGATTCTAATTTATCGCAAACTATACTCCCCCCTAGTATTAAATACTACCCCCCAGTATAAATTGAGTGCTACATTATCAGTTAGAATAACTCGGCCCGTAACTTAAAGAAGATAAGACATGTCGCATACAACCAGAGATCAAAAGAAGCTCAACACTCGAGTCAGTAAAATACAGGGTCAGGTGAATGGACTTAAAAAAATGCTGGAAGAAGAGCATGAATGCCAAGATGTGTTGCAGCAGATTGCCGCTATTCGGGGAGCAGTAAATGGTTTGATGCGAGAAGTAATTAAAGGTCACTTACTTGAACACGTCGTACTTGAGGAAGACAAAACTCAACGTGAAAAAGATATGGAAGTCGTATTAAAAGTACTGGACTCTTATATAAAGTAACCCTACTTCGCTAGAGTAAAGTCACTAGGGTTAAACTCGAATATACCCTTTATAGATAATCGCTTACTAAGCGGGAAATAACAATGGCAGATATAGACCATACTACCTGCCATTTACATAACAATATATTCCGTAACAACCTCACTTAGTGCCGTAAATTCCCTAATAATGCTCACATCAATCATTCTGGCTGCAACTTTAACCAGAACCGACTTGATACACATAGGGGCAAAATCTATTCAGGTTGGAAAGTACTTATATCCATCAGATGGATAACTTTAACTCACACAAATTGAAAAAAGCCAGCTATCTAGCTGGCAAAAGGCATTGTGAAAATTTGAAAAGGCTTTTCTTGGGACTCAAACTTTATTTGTGAGCTCTTTTAATGTTTTACGCAATGTATTGATACCGAGAGCACCCGGTACAACCCACCCTTTATTGATAACCAACGTTGGCGTAGAAGTGATGTCATATTCTTGAGCCAACTTTCTATCACGCTGTATCTCAGCTTGTCGCTCCGGAGAAGCAAAGTCCTCAAGAAAACGAGCCTTATTCAGCCCAACCTCACCAGCAATTTCTGTAAGCTCGTCCAAATCACCAATATTTCTGTTTTCACTCATATGTGCATGTGTAACAGCATCAAAATAGTCCCAGTAAGCACTGGATCCTCCCTGTTGTTCAGCCGCCTTACATGCCACCAAACCTGGCGTTGAAAATGGGTATTCAAACGTCTGCTGACGCATCCCTTCTACGTTTACGCGCTTTTTATCGTCGGCACGCGCACATTGCTCCCAGTGTTCCAAAATAATTTGCTTCGCTTGTTTCATTGAGCCAAACTTGCCAATCATTTCTTCCCGTGAGGCAGACAAAGCAAATGCATGATGATGGATATCTAAATTAAACTCTTTTTCAAGCTGGCGTAGTCGAGGTGACAAAACATAACACCACCCACAAATGACGTCGTGAAAAAAATCGACTCTAATTTTTTTGCTCATTACTTTTCTCCAAGATTGAAAGTATTACTGGCTTACCAACTAATGACCGGTCCTGCTGGAACAATTCCATAAGGGTTAATGTGCTTGTGCGAGAAGTAGTAATGCAACTTCATGTACTCGATATCGATCGTTTTTCTGATGCTCTCATGACTGAGTAAATCCAGCATATACTGGTAAAGGTTATCGAAGGCTTTTAGTGGCTTTTTATTGGCCTTAAAGTGAACTTCATAAACGGCTTCAAACCTGACAAGTGTGGGTAACAGAAACAGATCCGATAGTGTGATATTCGAACCATACAGATAACGAGTTTGACTTAGCCTGTTGTTCAACTGCTCCATAGCATCAAATAAGGTGTCACTGGCTAGATCATATTCTGCCTGCTCTGTGGCAAAACCAACGTGGTAGACCTTTCGATTCACATTGACGTGTAACCACTCGTTCAGCTTTTCTATTTCTTCTCGCAGACTATCTGGAACCAACTCAACTTTGTTCTTAGCTAAAGGTAGCCAGTTGGTAGCAAGCTCCATTGCTATCGCAGAGGAATCATTACCTACAATTGCATGATCTTGTCTGTCCCATAGTATCGGTACTGTTACTCTTCCCGTGTAATTTGGATTTGCTCGTTGGTAAAGCTCTATCAAGTTTTGAGAGCCGTACAAAGGATCTGAGTTAGCATCGTCAAATAACCATCCGTCGGAATATCGCTTTGCTGCAACAGAAGAAACAGTTATTGCGTCATTCAATCCTAGGTAATTGATCACCAGATAAGGCCGATGGGCAAAAGGGCAAGCAAACGACATGTACAAGTGATAACGCCCTTGCTCAGCGACTTTTGGCAATTCAAAGCTGTCCTCATGAGACAGGTCTTTTACTTCTTTATTTGGATACCAAATCCCTTTTTCTAAAACAGCCATGGGGTGCACCTACATACTTAAATTAAGGAAACATATGTAATAACGCGAGCTTTCGCTCAACGTTACATTGTTAAGGTATACAGCGACGAATTTGACTCACAGCATTGAACGTAACATCCAGGCTGTTTTTTCATGCTCTCGCATTCGATCAGAAACCAATGAAGCAGAAGATTCATCATCCCCATCCTGAGCCAATTTCAGAACGTCTCGGCAAGTCTTGACCACTTGCTCATGAGAACGAACAAGAATAGACACCATTTGTTCTGCTGAGGGCACGCCATCTACTTCAGAAACTGAGCTAAGGTCGGCGAACGCTTTGTAAGTCCCTGGCGCAACTTCACCTAGTGTTCGTATTCGCTCAGCAATGTCATCGACGGCGATTGCCAATGCGTTGTATTGCTCTTCAAACATAAGATGTAGCTCGCGAAATTGGGGGCCAGTAACGTTCCAATGAAAATTATGCGTTTGCAAATACAAAGTGTAGGAGTCTGCCAGAAGGCGTTTAAGCGCTTCTCCAATCACAACACGATCCTGTTCGTTTATACCAATATCCACTTTCATACCTACGCTCCTATAGTGCGTTTTCAAAGGAAGACATCAGCGCTTCCAGTTCAACTTTAGTCGCTACGTCAAACTCACCATCGTGAATTTTCTCCTGATAACTCCCTAAACTGTAGATTCCTTTAACGTCGCCACCCCACCATGGCATTAGCTCCGCCATCGTTCTGAGATTGGTCGCACCGCCATTCGGTCCAGGAGAAGTACTGACTAAAAGAACGGGTTTCTTATCGTCACCAAAGAAGGATTTACCTGATTCAGCAACACGTGAAAGCCAGTCAATGACATTCTTTAAAAATGCGGGCATAGAGCCGTTGTGCTCAGGAGAAGCAACAATCAGCGCATCGTGTTCATTCATCATTTGTCTCAATGTGATGGCGTCGGCTGGTATACCTTTTGACTCTGCATCAATGCCATACATTGGCAAATCGAAATCTTTCAATTCGATGATGGTCACTTTAGTTTGGGTGGCTTTTTCAGCCAAGGAACGAATCAGAGTATTATGGATTGACTGACTGTGATTACTTCCCGAGAGCGCGAGTATCTTTTTCATGAGTTAGTCCTGTTAGGTATTTAAGGTCAACACCTCAGTGTTGGTGATTACAATAAATACTAATTGACTAGCATTGGTGAATAAACTATATGTTAGTAACTAAATAGTTTACTTTTGGTAAACAATAAGAGTTTAAATGAGGTCGAAGTGGATAAAATAAGGGCGCTAACCGTTTTCAGAAGGGTTGTGGAACTGGGAAGCTTCAAAGCAGCAGCTGAAGATTTAAGTCTGTCAAAAGCAGCCGTTAGTAAGAATATCAATGAGTTGGAAGACTATCTTAAAAGCCCTCTGATAAACCGAACTACGCGTAACATGCACATAACGGATAATGGTCAACTTTACTACAATCAGGTTTGCAACATATTAGATGATTTGAAACATGCTGATTTGTCAGTCATCGAGTCGTCTCATACGTTAAAAGGATCACTGAAAATAAGCGTTCCTATGTCGTTAGGAATTTTAGAAATTAACCCCATCATTTGTGAATTCATGCACCAATATCCTGATTTGTCTATTGAAGTTGTCATGAGTGACCAATATGTCGATCTCATCGACTCAGGCATTGATATAGCGATTCGAGGAGGGGGAGAATTAAGCAATTCTAGTTTAAGATCCCGAAAGCTTATCGATATGAGACGAGTGCTTTGCGCTTCTCCTGAATATCTTTCAAAATCCAGCGAGATTCTTAAGCCAGAAGATCTCGCTCATCATAAGTGCCTCATATACAGTTTTTCTTCGTCAGCAAGACGTTGGCTATTCAGAAATGAGGATGAAGTCAAAGAGATCGAGCTTCAATCAAGTTCTTATGTCGTAAACAATGGATTAGCGCTCAAGCAAACAGCGTGCTCAGGCCATGGTATTTTATTGCTGCCGGATTTATTCGTTAAAGGCGAGTTAGAATCTGGGGAATTAGTTGAGGTTTTATCGATGTGGCAAGCTGATAGGCATTCACTGTATGTTGTTTATCCTTTCCATAAAGAGCAATCTCAAAAAGTCAGAACTTTTATTGATTTTGTCGTTAAACACTTCGAAAACAAACAGCACTAGCCTTCATCTTCTCCTGTCAAATTGATTACCTGAGCATGAAAACGCAACCTTTGTGAGAAGGTGGCCAGATGTGAGAAGGTGGCCAGATTTTTCAACAGACTTGATTTCGCTCGGCCTGACTATTCGACACTTGCAATACCACAGTAGAAAGAATGGATAGTGCAATACCAGGATATACAGCTGTGGGTATACTCTTTCCATCAAATAACAACATGATAAAAGCAACAAATACAGGACTTAGATAAATATAAGCCATCACTTTTGCAGGCCCCAGTACAACGGTGGCTTTGTGGATGATAAAGGTTGAGAGCAATGTCGCAAACAAAGCGAGGTATAGCATGTGCAAGGTAAGCTCGGCATTTAATGCAAACCAGTCTAGTGGTTGATGGAATACAAACAATGCCAGCAACATCCAGAAGGCACCGCCAATCAGAGTACAAAACACGGTAACAATGGTTTCTTCTCCACGATGAAAAACTTTCATCGAGACAGAAAAACACACCATAGACATACACCCGAGCAAAAACAAAATATCTCCTTTGTTGAGGTTTAGTTTCAATAATGTCTCTAAATCTCCTTTCACAACCACCCAACATGTCCCGACAGTCCCTACCAAATAAACGCCAAGCATCTGAATAGATAATTTTTCCTTAAAGAGGAAAACACTAACAATGGCAGTAATAAATGGCACTAATGTATACAGTGTGCCTGTGTTTAATGCCGTGGTTGTCTGCAAAGCCCTGAACATACATATAAAAAAGATCGCAAAGAAAAGGCTCATGATAAGACTTCTTGGAAACACATCTTTTGCCATTTTGATGCGATGTTTCTTTGTCAGAATAAAAGGAAACAATACCAGTGCTGCAAGCAGGAATCTCAATAACGTTAAGGAGAATGGATTGATTACACCGGATAGTTTTTCTGAAGATAAAAAAGATCCTGCAACCAGCGCTGTCACTAATAAGGACAAAAGGTGATATTTAATATTTTTCACATCAAGGCCATCTATTTTAAGGGGATAAATACTCTACTAGTGCTCAAGCACTAAAGACTTAACCATAACAGCCGCATTGAGTAATTAAAGCTCCATTTAGTAACTTAACTGTTTACCAAAGAGAAATAGTTTGTAGTAATTGACTCCTTATTGATACACCTCCACATCGTCAGTTCACTATTGGTAAACAATTTGTTTACCTGAGTGCTGTTTATCTGATTTAGCGCGACTTCTACACTTAGGCCTGAAAACACAACTCATCGTCCTATAATCAAGCAGGAGACCGAATGATGAAAAAATGGATCAATTTAGTATTAGTGAGCATGATTGCCACTATGCCGATCGCACAAAGCGTAGCAAAAACAATGTCAACAGAGGGTCAGCTGACTCTGTCTTACAGTGATGGTAGAGCGCCAACTCAAGGCGTTGAGAAGGTCAACGAAGTGCTCAAAACTATTGGTGTGCGAGTTAGTACCGTTTCGCTGCCTGAAGAAGCCAAACCTATTCTGGAAATATCCAAAAAAAGAGCTATTACAAAGGAAGAAAGTGAAAAACTAATCTCACTATTTTCTATGCACCGTGGTGACTTACTGGATCAAATCGAAAAAGCTGGCCGATTACCAGAGGCACACAGAGGCGGTTTCCTATCGACGTCTGAAGTAGGCGTTGCTCCATATCCAAAGGTTTATGATATGAAAGCAATGACTCCAGAAGTTATGCACTTTCTACAAGAAAAATTCGGCAAGTTACATGTTAATAGCTCAGAGAATGGCGTAGGTATCGATGAAGTGATGACCATCGTGTCTGGTGGGCCATGGACTTGGTTCTTTGTATTACCAGACAATGTGATTGGTAAACTGACGCTGAGTCACGTCTCACTAGATGGTGATGCGTGGCGAATCAGCTACCCAGGTCTCGTACCTCATGGTGGGTTCTTAGATGCACCTTATGGCTTGGTTGTCGCTTATGCACACGGCCCTAAAAACTTTGTTATGCGTTATGAAGAGCCGAGTGTTGAAGGTACGGAAACGCTGGGTACTAACTCATGGATCGACTTCAGCGGCGATATTCCAAAGCTACTGGATTAATATCAAAAGTACGACAAACCAAGACTAACGAAAAAAATGACTCGGCTTACTTGCTGAGTCTTTTTTCATTTTTAGGGGATATCACTCCTTTGGTTAACGAAGTGTCCTTGGTAAGTATAACTTTTCTTTAACTAGCAACAGCTTAGCGATAGAAAAGCCAACTGTATAGGTAATAAGTGGGGATTGAGCGCTTCCAATATACATAGACCGTGCTGTGTACTTTCTGGCAGAAAACACATCCTTTTGTTTTCTAAATTACCAAATTACTGATTACATCTGGATATGGAAGCTCACTTCGCTTTATCGCTGCTCGTCACTTGTCATCAAAAATCAAATTCACTGCAATTGCCATCAAAACTAAGCCTGAGATTGGCAGCAAGACACCTAATGGTGAGCGCTCTATGTAAGGCAAGTTTTCCGCAATCAATAAGCCCCACTCAGGTTCTGGCGGCTTAACGCCAAGTCCGATAAAACTCAGAGACGTCAGGCTGAGCGTAATGTACGGCAAACGCAGAAACGCATGACGAATCAATGGCGGCAGCACATAAGGTAACAAGTAGTAACGGAGTACTCGCCACTGACTGGTTCCCCAAATGGGCGCAAGATGCGTGTAAGGCTGCGCTTTGGCTTCCATCAACAAACTTGCACAGTGCGCTGCTAATGGTGCCCATGACACCATAACAATCGCAATCAAGGCACTGTTTGGGTTCATCCCCGTTAGACCCGCAATCAGCAGACCCGCCACAATGTATGGCACACCTTTGGTGATCTCAATTAAGCCTTGGCTATAACGAGTCACAAAGCCGAGCAGCAAACCAATCACCAAACTTAGGAAGGTGGCGATGATGCCCATTTTGATTGTCGACATCATACCGCCACCAACGCGAGCAAGCAGATCTCGCCCGACCGCATCGGCACCAAACGGGGCAGCCAAGCTTGGCGATTCAAGGCGGGTAAATTGGATGGTGTAAGGATCGCGCATTAACGCCCATCCCGCACAACCAATCAGCAAGGCAAAGATTATGGCACTGACGATGCGTTTGGTGGTGCTTTGGGTAAAACGGAACGTGCTGTGACTGCTGATCAGCTTGCCACTTGTGACACTGTGCCCGAGTAACCAGCGTTGCAATAAGATGCTCGCACTACTGATCAACATCGAGAACACCAGCAACACCAACAAGCCACCTTGCAGCATCGGCAGATCTTGTGACTTCGCTGCACCTAAGATCAATCGTCCAATACCCGGAATGGAAAACACCTGTTCCACAGCAACCGCACCGCCGGTTAAACCAATCACCGTCATTGCGATTTGAGGAATCAAGTTACTAACGGCACGCCACAAGGCAAAGCGTAAGATTTGAAACTTACTGACGTTCGCCGATAGCCAAGTGATCACCCAAGGTTCATCTAATACACGCTTGAGGCTGTCATTGAGCAAACGACCGAACAAACCAGCAGCAGGCAATGCCATTGCCAAACTGGGTAACCAGAGGTTTTGCACGCCTTGCCAACCATAAGGTGGGAACCAACCCAACCAAATGGAAAACACCATGATCAGCAGCGAAGCAATCACGTATTCCGGCAGTGAAACCAACACCGAACTGAGCGTGTCATGATGTTTGTCTAAACGATTCTGTTGCCAACGACGCACAGTGTAAAGCACGCTCGCCATGCACATTACAAATGCCATGCCCAGCGCTGTAAGCATCAGTAGTAACGACGTTTTTGCGGTTTGTTGAACGCTCTCCATCACGGATGCGCCGCTCACCCAAGAGACACCTAAGTCTCCTTGCATGGCAAGCGTCAACCAATCCCACAATCGCTCAGCAGCGCTGCGGTCAAGTTGAAGATCCTCTCGAATGGCTTGCAGAGCTTCTGCCGTCAGCAATTGTTGAGCACCCGCACGAGCACGGAGGATTGATTGGCTTGGGTCGATACCTGCAATATCCGGCATCAAACCCACCAGCATAACCACTACCCCGAGTGACAGGAAGCGCGACAAAAAACGCGTAAACCATTCAGGCATACAAGCGCTCCAACGAGAGCGCATGTTGGCAACAGACGACATCGAGTTAGTTCACCTCAGTAAACTGGTCGATCAGGCGACGCTCACGTGGGTCACGTTGTGCATTCTTCACGCGGTCACTCTCACCTTGGATTACACGCTCGTGAAGCAGTGGAATCACAGCGTATTGCTCAAGGATTTTGCTTTCTGCTTCGATGATCGCTTGTTGGCGTTTCTCACCCAAAGGCTGACGATCAGCGTGTTTCAATGCTGCGTCCACTTCTTCAGAGCAGAACTGACCTAGGTTGTAAGAACCTTTACAGCTAAAGTCACTTTGCATGTACGCCACTGGGTCACCAGAATCCAGCACCGTTGCACGTGACAACAAGAACGCATCGAACTTACCTGCTAGTGCATCGTTTTCGATTTGTGCGTATTCACGAACGTCTAGCTCAACCACAAAGCCAGCCGCTTCAAGTTGTTGCTTTAGCAGCACCGCTACTTCTGGCAACTCAGCACGGTCGGTAAATGTACCGATGGTGATCTTCTCACCGTTCGCGTGGCGCATTTCCATGGTTTCCATACGAGGGTTCGCATCACGAATTGGTTGAGCCCATGCCAATGCTGGACCTAACAGACCTTTCGCTGAATCGGCGTGGTTCTCGTAAACCGTTTTGATGATTTGCTCACGGTTAACCGCTTGAGCTGCAGCTTTACGCAAACCGAACTGGCCAAACACGTCTGATTTATTGTTTAGGTAAAGCGTGTTGGTACGCGGCATTGCGACTTCGTGCAGCTGTGAAGATTCCATCATCGCGATTTGCGATACAGGAACCGCTTCAACGACATCCGCCTCACCGGTACGCAGCGCTGCAGCACGAGCAAAACCGTTTGGTACGTATTCCGCAAAAATGCTATCTACTTTCGCTTTTTCACCCCAGTAACCATCAAAACGCTTCAATTTAGCGCTGGTTGTCCCGTTGATTTCTGTCAGAACGAATGGGCCCGTACCCGCATTGATTGGCACAACACGACCGTTTTCTTGGTATGCAGCACCAGAAAGGATCGCTAACTGTGGACTAGATAGACGACTTGGCAACAATGGATCGTTAAAGGTCGTTTTGATTTCAACAGTGAAGTCGTCCAATGCGCTAACTTGCCATTCGATACCATCCAAAATGCGTGGTTTTGGTGCGGCATCTAATGCTTTTTGTAGAGAGTTCACAACCGCGTTGGCATCAAGGTCAGAACCATCGTGGAATTTCACGCCCTTACGTACCGTAAATTGCCACGTCATCGGGTCAACTTGTTCCCACTCCGTTGCCAGCATAGGCTCTGCTACCGACTGATCGTTTAGGTTCACTAGCGTTTCTGCCGTGCTCCAACGTGATAGTTTGAACGCGTCATCTGAAAGTGGCGACAAACCTGTGCGTGGTGGCTGCATCATGGCAACGCGAATTTTCGTTGCTTGCGGTGCCGCTGCTTTTTCCGCATCTGGCTTACTTTCGCCAGAGTCAAAACAACCCGTCAGTAGTGCGCTTAAAGCCAGCGACAAAGCTAACTTGGGAGTACTAAGGTGCATAAGAAACCTCTCCAATGGTTTTTGTGAATTCATTACTTTTGTGTTGAGCGCTCATCAAGGCTCTCGTGATCAAGTGCGATGGGTTATTTGTCACGTTTTGTGCCGTGCCGTGTTCGACAACGCGTCCTTTGTCTAACACTAGGATTTCATCGCATAGGGTTTGTGCCGCATCGAGGTCATGTGTCACCAAAATCAGGCGCATCTGACGACTCTTTTGAATGCCTGCCAACAAGTCGAGAATCTGTTTACGACTGACGGGGTCTAAGCTGCTGGTTGGCTCATCGGCAACCAATACGCAAGGCTCAACAATCAAAGCTCTGGCGATAGCCACACGTTGGGCTTGCCCAACTGATAATTGCTGCGGGTTACGATCCAACAATGTGAGATCCAAACCGACATCCGCCAACACCTTTTCCACCTTCTCATTGAGCTCTTGTGTCAAACCAATGTTGCTTAGCGGCTCCAGTAAGATCTGGCGAACGGCGTAATAAGGATTCAAGCTCGATTGCGGCTCTTGCGGAATCAATTGAATGTGCTGGCACAACTCTTGGCGCTGCTTAGCCGAGCTACGCGATAGCGGATAGCCACACACATACACTTCACCAGATGTGGGTTTACGAAGACCAAACAGAAGCTCAATCAAAGTCGATTTACCCGCACCAGAAGGACCAACAATCGCAATGTTCTTTGTGTCGATGGAAAGATCCAATTGTTCGAGCGCTTTAAACGGTTTGCCCCCCAACCAACTTGGTTTGGAGTAATAGTGAACACTGGCTTGCTCAAAGCGAACTTCCGCCGATTTAGGCTGCGTGTGCCCGCTCAAGTTGTGCTTAGTCAAAATAGGCTCCAGAGATGAGGTTAAGGCAGCAGTTGCGCAAGTTGTTGGCAGAAAGGATGCGAACTTTGCTGAATGGCTTGCCAAGGTGCGCCATAAGCCACCATGGTGTTGTCCGCAATCACCAAGACTTTGTCACACGCCAAAGCCGCAGATAGATCGTGCGTGATCAACAAACCACTGATGTTGCGTTGCTGAACACTACTGCGAAACAACTCAAGGATCTCCGCTTCGGTGATTGGATCGAGCGCACTGGTGGGCTCATCAGCGATGATCAAGTTGGCACTACCAAGCAACGCAATCGCAATACAAATACGCTGGCGCTGACCACCAGATAACTGGCTTGGATGCTGCGCCAATGCTGCTTTTGGATCTGCAAATCCGAGTTGAGACAACAAGGTCGTCACCGTTTCTCGGTTTGCTGAAGACAAGCGTGTTTTGTTGCCCGTCAATGCCAAACACAGTTGTTGCTCGACAGACGCCAATGGATTCAGCGCTTTAAGTGCATCTTGGAAAATGACCGCGGGACGCTGGGATTGACTCCGTTGCAGCATGGCAGTTTGTGCGACTTCACTGCTGTTAAGCTGGATACTTCCGTCTACCCAAATATCTGACGGCAAAAAACCTGCGACGGCTTTCGACAACATGGATTTACCAATGCCGGAAGGTCCCATAATGGCAAGAGCTTCACCTTGAAACAGCTCAAAAGAAATGTCTTTGAAGAGTGTGCGTTCTGAGTCTGTAAGGCTGAGATTATTAACGGAGAGTATTGGTTGAGAAATCACGGCATCAAACTAAATGTAATAATATAACATCACAAATAATATCATGCGGGTTAAAGCAAGGAAACCAGTCGGAAAGGTTATTTCATCACCTTTTTCAGATTTATCAGCAAGGGCAGATGGCTCCACCCTTGTCATAAGAACATCTAAATTAGGTCGTTTGTGACAGTGTGAATTAAAGACACTTTTGTTTAACTTGACCGAGGTATGGGAACAAGAAGACAAAACGCCCAACGTAGAACAAAGTGAATGCCAGCCACAAACCGTGATTGCCCCAATATTGCACCGCAATAAATTGGGTCACTAAGAACAACACCATGGTTAGAAAGGTAGAGTTACGCACTGGTCGCGTCGTCCCTGTACCGGTAAAGATGCCGTAAAACGTAAGACCAAAACCAGCAACCAACGGAAATGCCAATAACCAAGGGCTCATGTCTAGATACAGCTCAACAAGGTTTGGCAAAGTGGTAAATAACGACACCACTTGATGTTTGAACAGCACTAACAGCAAGGTCAAGACAACAACGAACGCCGCGGTCCATTGCGTGTTTAGCTTAATCACGTTATCAAGCAATGTCGGATTCTTCTGGCCTACGGCTTTACCTGCGAAGACGCTCGACGCATTCGCCACACCATCGAACATGTAGCTGACGATAAAGGTCACTTGCATCAAGATTGCGTTCGCAGCAAGCACATCAGAACCAAGCTGAGAGCCTACACGCGCCATCATGTTGAAGAACACCAATAGACACACAGTGCGAAGCAGCAGATCCATATTGGAAGACGCGATAACTTTGAGATCTTTACGCGTCATTTTCGCGGTCTGAATGTAATCAAACAGCGGGAAGCGACAGGTTTTCAACACCAGCACCGCACCAATAACAAACGTCGAAATTTGCGCGATAAGTGTCGCTACCGCAACGCCAGCAATGCCCATATCGAAGTACAACACAAAGACGATATCCAGCACGATGTTCAGCACGTTACCAAACACTTGCGTGAACAAGGTTTCTTTGGCTTTCGCCTGTCCCATCAACCAACCAATCACGGTGTAGTTCAGCAGTACAAACGGCGCACCAAAGATCATGATATCGAAGTAAGTCTTAGCGTTTTCTGCCACGACTGCATCAGGGGAGATAATCAGCTCTGCCCCCATCCAAATCACGGACTGCAACGCAATGAAAATCAAGCCAAGGCAGAGCGAAAGCACGAAAGGACGGAATAAGCTGCTCGCTTGATCTTCTGGGCTATTTTTACCTAATGCGATTGCACTTTGCCCGGTAGTACTGACGCGGAAGAAGCCAAACAGCCAATACAAGGTATTCATGATGACGGTGCCGATCGCTACACCACCAATCATCTCAGCCACACCGAGTTTACCGATCACCGCGGTGTCCACCGCCCCCAATAATGGTTGGGTTACCGTAGAAACGATGAAAGGAAATGCGATTTTAAAATAGTCTTTATGAGTCAGGGACATCTTAAATTATGAACAGGATTAATTTTTATAAGGTCGCTATCATATGCGAATGGCGCCCGAACATGAACCAAAGTTCACCAGCAAGGAATAGCATTGATAATTGATACAACCAGCCAACGTATTCTCATACCAAAGCTTGAAATAGGATAACGACTTATGAGAAAAGCCAAGTTAACTGCATATAAATGAGTTTCTAGTTTGGAAAGATTAGCGTTTGGTTGAGCATGGCAGATCAGAATGTATCTGCCATGTCATAACGGTAGTGATTGGTGAAAAGAGACCGTACAGATGATATTTAATGCTTGTGGGTTTCATCTGACAATGTTTAGGTCGATACCAAGCCTTATGTTCTGTAAAGCACCTTTACAACATGCCAACCGAACTTGGTTTTAACTAGATGCGGCGTTAACACTTCGCCAGAAAAGCACACTTTGTCGAATTGAGGTACCATTTGACCACGGCGGAATTCACCAAGGTCACCACCGCGTTTGCCTGACGGGCAAGTTGAATACTTCTTCGCTAATGTCTGAAACTTTGCGCCTTTTTTCAGTTGCTTGATTATGTCTTCCGCTTGCTCTTTGTGCTTCACAAGAATATGTAATGCGGCTGCTGTATTTGCCATTGATCTATCTCTCACTATTCTGGTCGCGCAAGTGTACCCAATCCTTTTTAACAGACCAAACATTTCTTAATAATAGCTCAGCGGTAAAGGCCCAAATACACGAGGAATATAAAATCGTCTACATAATGAGTTTAAAATACAAACAAGTTTTGCTCAGTTAATCACTATTCTCTAAAAGATTGTCTAAAAAGCTCACATTTGTCTCTCCGATGGTTGAAGCCTTCGTCTGATAAGATTAGATTAGACACAATTCGGTGGTATTTATAAGGTTATTTTCATGGCAAAAGTCGTTAGCAAAGCGAATCAATCTCAGGGCATGTTGATGTTTAAGCTCACCCTGCAACAGAGTTTCGCTATCGGTACGCTAAAAGTCCGTGAAATCGTCCCGTACATGCCAACGACAAAGATCCCTTACTCGCATCATCACGTCATTGGAACCGTTACGATACGTAACTTAACAGTACCAGTGATCGATATGTCAGCGGCTGTTGGCTTTCGTCCTATTAATGAAGAAGAATATAAAAGCTGCTACTTGATCGTGACAGATTGCTTGCGAACCGTGGTTGCGTTTATGGTTCGTAGTATAGAGAAGATCATTGAGTGTGATTGGAAAGCTATTGAAACGCCACCTCCGAGCGCTGGAAAAAATATTTTCGTGACTGGAATTACTCGCTACGAGGACAAAACTGTTCAAATGCTGGATGTGGAGCTGCTACTTTCCAAAATTTATCCGCAGTACGAGAATTCAAAGATACCAATGCTGACAGATATTGAGCGAGAACGCCTAAAAGCACTCAGTATTCTATTGGTGGATGACTCTTCCATCGCTCGTAAACAGCTGTGTGACGCACTCGATAGCATCAATATTGGGTATCAAATCTGTAAAAATGGTTTAGATGCATTGGAACTGATGAAAAGTGACGCTGCGGCTCATCGCCCAATTGATATTCTGGTCAGCGATATTGAAATGCCCGGATTAGACGGTTATGAATTAGCATTTGAAGTTCAGAATAATTCCTCTCTGAACCATTCATACCGCATTTTACATACATCGTTATCGAGCGAAATCTGTGTAGACAGAGCTCACCAAGTTGGCGCGCATGAGGCACTTGAGAAATTCAATGCAGGAGAACTAATCGAAGCGATGCTTCGCGGAGCAAAAGAGCTAGAAGCCAAAGCTATGACTTCTTAACTCTTATTGGACGAGTTGATTTGAGAATATAATGCAGTGCTTGTCCTATCCCTGATGCTCACATCCGCTAATTTCTCAGCTCACTTCTTTGGCATCGCGTAACTACGAGAAACGAATTCCGTCTCTTTGACTTGGTGAGCATGATTAATATAAGAAGCTAGGCTGTAAAGTACATTCGCTAATAAGTTCGCGTAACGAAACAAAATAGGTGCGGGCTGCTTCTTACCTGTATGTTCAACGGCAACTAATGCTCGTACCGTTTTTTTAGCTTGGCAACGGCACAAATGCAATTGACTGGCTGCCGGGTGCCCCCCGGGTAGAACAAAGCCTTTGAAGCCGCCATCAATACGTTGCTTGAGCAAAGCATAATCGGCCTTTAACTCTTCAACTTCCGTCTCTGTAATCGCTAATTTCCCGCGAACCGAACCATTTAGATGATAAACATTAGGCTGCATTCTTGTCAGTATATCGCGGCTAAACTCGTCCAACTCCATAGCGAGAACAAGGCCAATACGACTACAAAGTTCATCTGCTGTAATTTCAAAGTCACAAACCGGACTGTCCTCGTAAATAAACGGATAGCAAATCTCGCTCAATTCCTTACTTACAGGTTTCATGCTTTTGTTCCAATATAAAAAAGGGAGTCAGTATAACCTAACTCCCTTTAAACGTTCATTATGCCAAATGATCGACATTCATATGATCGGTTTACAATCAGGCACTTTCGACTTTCTTGTGACCTTCTTGAAGGTGAACAAAGTCGACTAAATCATCACCAGACACTTGATACGCCTGACCAAAACCTTTAACAAATAGCCCCGATTCTGGCTTTAAGTTGAACAAAACGAAATCCTCTAGCTGGCTTAGACCATCAATAATCTCACCAAAACGCTCTTTCATTTGTCCAACAACTTGTTGCCACATCTCTGTGTCTCGCTCAACTACATTTGCTACCGCATCAAAAGTTAAGCGCTTACGAGCAAACAACTGCTTTGAAGACTCTTCATCTTCGATCATCATCAATGAAACATTTGGATTTTCTAAAAGGTTACGGGCATGACGAGCGATTTTAGAAATGAGAACGAAATAACCTCCCTGGTTTTGGACATAAGGCGCGTAGCTTACATTCGGGCGACCTTCTGCATCGACAGTTGCAAGCTGAAGTGTACGGCGCTCCTGACGAAACTCTTTGATCTCTGGCCCTAAACGACCTTGCAAACGCTCTTGTTTAACTTGTTGATCCATATTGATACCTGACTTTACTAATTAGTATTCGAGTTAAGCCTCGATTATGTTTGTGATTACTTTTTTAATTCGGCTTGTAGGGCGCGAAATGCGGTGACTTGCTCTTCAATCAACTCGCGCTTTTCGTTACGGCCTAAATAAATCTTGAAAATATTGCTTCCGCACTCTGAGAAAAAACCAAAATAGTGACTCTCTCTACCCATAAACGGTTTACTGACTAATGCGACATTTTTAACGTTATCTAATTTAAGGTGGCCGTGCAGTTCACCTTCTCTACCCATTAAATTGTAATAGCCACGCGCCACTTTTCCTTTTGGAAACGGCGCTTTAACTTCAAAGATAGAACCAAAAGAGTGGACGATGGTCGTCACCGGGCCAAAACCAACCAAACTTTCTAAGATGCTTTGCGCTTGCTCTCCTGGTGCAATAGCCACCATTTCCTGAGGTAGAGCCGCAACAACCTCAAACTCGGAAATGCCAAGACGCTCTGCCATCGCAGCTGGCAATAATTGTGGTTCTTGCTCTAGTAATACTTCAACTTGTTGCTTGATTGATTCCATTGTGTCTTCCGTTTTTGTTCAATTTGTTTTCATTAATTATTGGATGCTTTCGGTACGGTTTCGTTCATCTCTGACGTGAGTACCTGAATACAACTTTGAGCCAATGACACAGCCCAGAAGCTGCCTGCAAGAGTAAGGACTGCGCTACGTTCATGTAGTTGTACTAAGCCTTTCGCTTGCCACACTTTAAATAGAGGCAATAAAAACCCGAACGCGTCCTCTCCCATAAATGATGGAAGTTGATTTGCTTGAACAATGCCACGGTCAAACGCAGATTTGAGTGCAGAAAAAAGTGGTTCTAGAGGGCTTTGCTTCATCATCATCGCGATGGCGCTTTGACCTTCTTTGACCGCTTTAATATAGGTCTCTAGTGTGCGGTGTTGCATCATCCCGTAGCCACCGATATTACCTCCAGCACCACAGCCAATTGGCAATACCTCTGCATAAGTCTTGGCTAAACTATTGTATAAACTACGCTCGCGGTTATCGATTGCCCAATGGTTCACACTCAGTTGCTTCATATGGTGTTTGGCCATAAAGTTCACACCGAGCTCATACATTCCCGCTTTTTCTGGTGTGGTCGCAGGTGGCGGGATTTTTCCCTTTTCTACGAGGTTGAGCATGGGAGCTGACCCACCAACCACTAACTGATACAAATCCAGTCCGTGTGCGCCAGTCGAGAGGAAATCATTTAAATCTTGCTCTAACACTTCTTTGGTTTGATAAGGTAAGCCATAGAGTAAATCGATAATGACCGGAATTTTGTCTTCTTTGGCGATCTCGCTCACTCGTTTGAGGACATCTTCCCTATCATCTAAACGTTTTGCGCTGCGGCGCACTTGTGTATTAAAACTTTGCACACCAAAAGAGAAACGATTAAACCCACCCTCTAAAGCGCCTTGATACAACTCATCAGAAAAACGATTGATGCGACCTTCTAAGGTGATTTCGCAGTCTGCAGCCAAAGGAAAGTGGTCTCGGATAGCCTGGCCTAACACACGAACCTGTACTGGAGATAAATCCGTTGGCGTTCCGCCCCCGATATATACGGCGTGAAAAATACCATTTTGTGTCCAAGGTAATGCCGCTTTCTCTCTAAGCTCCTGCATTAATGCTTCAAAGTACTCATCAACCAGTGTGCGACTTGCAGCATTTTGAAAGAAGTTACAAAAAGTGCAACGAACGCGACAAAACGGAACATGAATATAAAGACAGCGTTTATTGGTCGCTTTAATTGAGTTAGCCGTAATACTCGAAAAAATCGCCTGTTGTTGAGACGAGGGCACAGGTACGCTCGCTCCCCCGGCATGTGCAGAATGCTTCTTAACAAAAGCAAATCGCAATGGATCAGGACTATCACTGCCCAACACTGATTC
Source organism: Vibrio sp. 970 (assembly GCF_033339075.1). Lineage (NCBI taxonomy): Bacteria > Pseudomonadati > Pseudomonadota > Gammaproteobacteria > Vibrionales > Vibrionaceae > Vibrio > Vibrio sp. 970. The sequence goes on along the minus strand of NZ_JAWOTW010000018.1, from coordinate 6,325 downwards.
ATCAAGCTTATCGATATCGACGCTCATATATACTCGCTTAACTCCCATCATGTAAGGGATGGAAGCTGATCTTAAAAATTCTGCAAGAATCATAATTTGAGCGTAATGATAATGCAATTGATAATTGATCTTATTTCCATTGTAAGTAATAATCTGCCCAAGTTTTCATAGTTTCCCGAGATATTCCGTGAACGTACAAAGATATGTCATTGCAGGAGGTGCTTCCCTTGCCATCCATGCCGCACTTCTTTTTGTTTCTCAAGAGACAAAGGTGTTCGCGATGCCTGCTGGAAACCCAGCAAGTTCGGTAAGTCTAAATCTTGTGTCTGCTCCTCCCGCTGTCGAAAAATCTACACCAGAAAATGTAGCGCCACCAAAAGAGCAGCAGCCTCAAGACCAACCTGAACCAGAAAAGAAGATTGTAAAAAAACAGGTCGTCAAGAAAGACGCTGTTAAGAAGAAGGTAGTAGAGAAAAAACCAGAACCGGTTAAACAATCTAAACCTAAAACGGTCGAGCCCACCAAAACCGTAACAAAGCAAAAGGTTCAGCCCGAAGCGAAACCAAAGAAAAAAACGGAACCGGTGAAGAAAGAGACGGTAGCTCAACAATCCGCACCTGCGAGCCAATCCAAAGGGGCAACATCTCAGCCTGTCTTGGTCGACAAACCAACGTTTGTGAGTCAACCAACACAACCCCGTTACCCAAGGTCTGCACAAAGACGCGGTATTGAAGGTGTAGCCTTGTATGAGATATGGCTAGATGAGAATGGTAACCAGATTAAACAGGTTTTGATTGAGTCTTCCGGCACAGAGTCGCTAGATGCCTCAGCACTTCGTGCGATCAAACAGTGGCAATTTACACCACATATTTCAGGTGGGCTAAAAGTCGCTCACCGAGTACAAGTACCTGTTCGTTTTAAGTTGGATGGATAATGGAACAACTACAAGAATTACAAACTCAATTTGGGCTGATGACATGGCCTTTGATCATTTGCTCAGCTCTAACCGTGATGATCATCGCCGAGCGATTATTCCATGTGTTAATTAGCCTTGGTGTAGGAAAGCGAGCCATTCGCCAAAAGCTCACAGGATTAGACCCAACAAATGGGAGCGAGCTTGAAGCACTTGCTGAAGAGTTGTCGAATAAGCGGCCGCTTCTGTACCGTGGTGTTGCGATGTTGCTTGCTCATCATTCTTTCTCGAAATCTTTAAGAGAAGATGCCGCAGGTATTTGGCTGCAAGAAAAACGCCATCAGTTGCATTCCGGCCTTCGTTTGCTGACGCTGATTGGCGTCATCAGCCCTTTAATTGGCTTGCTTGGTACGGTACTTGGCTTAATTGACATGTTTAAAGGCATCGCGGTTTCAACGGGGAATATCACTCCGAATGATTTGGCTGACGGCCTAGGTCTTGCTATGCGCACCACTGCCGCGGGTCTCATTATCGCACTTCCTGCCATTTCAGGAGCGCAGATCATTGGTTTGTGGGCGGATCGTGTAATCGCCAAGCTTGAGCACACTTTAAACTACGTCAACTTATGGCTTGAAGGCATCTCGTTACAGCATGTCTCGCCAGACCACTCAAAAGTAACACTGCGCTCTTCTGGGAAGATTGAGGCCGCAAGTCAATGATTAAAACACCACAAGAAAATAGTCGTAACGGTTTAACCCCCGATTTAACACCGCTGTTAGACATTATTTTTATCGTCATGGTTTTCCTGATGTTAACCGCAGCGGTCAAACTCGATTCATTAGACGTCAATTTACCGAGCACAGAATCTCAGGCTGTTGCAGATGTCGATAAGCAATCCATCACGGTAAATATTCTTAAAGACGAGCCTTACTGGGCTATTAACGGCAAGACATATATCGATTGGGACAACTTTACCCTCGCGCTGTTAGAAGAGAGTAAGTCAAGCGATAAACCGATTGTAATTGGAGCAGAAAAAACCGCGAATATTCAGTCGCTAGTACAACTTCTCGGCTTTTTACAAGAAAACGGAATTCAAGCAACTCAGTTACTCACTGAAGAGCCATCATAAAAATAAGTAAGATAGAGATCCTTTCAAAATGAAGAACACACGCATCACTATTCATGCTGTTGTCACGGCAGCTATTTCCCTACTTGCGAGTAGTCAACTTTTTGCCAATGAAACGCCATCCTCAGAGCGCGTTGTTAGCGCAGGCAGCGCCGTCACTGAACTCTTGCTTGAACTCGACGCTAAAGATAGCTTGGTTGCTATCGACGTCACCAGTCAATTACCAAAAGGGATGGAACTGCCTAAAGTGGGCTACCATCGTCGTCTTTCAGCGGAGGGGTTGCTCGCCTTACGTCCGACAAAAGTCATTGGTTCTGATGAGATGGGGCCGAAAACAACATTGAGCCAATTGAAATCGGCTGGCGTAGATGTAGAAATCGTTAATACTGATGCAAATGTCGAGGGCCTTTATCAACGTATTGATCAAATTGCGAACCTTATGGATCGCAAAGCTCAAGCTGAAAGCTTAAAGCAAGATGTCCAGGCGCAAGTACAAGCACTCAATGCAAACCAACCTGATCAAGCGAAGAAAAAGAAAGTGCTCTTTCTGCTGATCCATGAAGGGCGACCTGCAAATGTTGCGGGCTCACAAACGACACCCGATGCAATTATTCAACTCGCCGGCGGACAAAACCCAGCCGCTACACAACTCTCGTCTTACAAGCCTCTATCCACAGAAGCGATGGTAGAGATGCAGCCTGACGTGATTCTTGTTAGTGGTCGCAGCTATGAAACGTTGGGTGGTGCCGATGCAATTTTAAAAGCAATGCCGCTTCTTGCTGCAACACCCGCTGGAAAGAACAAAGACATCATAACGATTGATGGCCATGCTCTGGTAGGTGGTTTGGGCCTTAAAAGCCTTGCAGAAGCTAAACGCTTGAATGCACTGCTTTACCCATAGAGACATGACATGTTGTTAAGACGCATCCCCCTTTCAACGACGTTATCAGTGCTTAGTGGATTTTTAGCATTTATTGCTATCGCCTCTATTACCGTTGGCCCAATGAACATTAGCTTTGCTGACAGTTTGCGTAGCCTAACGGGAGGCAGTTCTGATCTCGCTCCTCACATTCAGTTGGTCATTAACGAAATCCGATTGCCTCGAACCATTTTGTGTATGTTCATCGGCGCCATTTTAGCAATTTGTGGTGTGGTTATGCAGGGCTTGTTCCGTAACCCATTAGCCGAGCCTGGTATCATTGGTGTGTCTGCTGGCGCTGCTCTTGGTGGTGCATTCGCTATTGTTGTATTTGCTGAATTTAGCCAAAACTATCCGCAACTAATGAACTTAGCGGCTCTGCCTCTTTTTGCTTTCCTTGGCGGTGCACTAACGACTATTCTCGTTTATAAACTCGGCACAAGTAAGTTTGGTACCTCAGTTACAATTATGTTGTTAGCCGGCGTTGCCATCAGCGCGCTCTCGGGGGCTGCGATTGGCTACATGAACTTTATCGCAGATGATCAGATGCTGCGAGATTTGACGCTTTGGTCGATGGGCTCATTAGCTGGTGCAAATTGGTCAGGGATTGCTCTATCTGCTATAACACTCGTCATCCTATTGCTCTGGTTTCAGAAGAAGTCGATGGCGCTGAATGCTCTGTTGTTAGGGGAATCAGAAGCAAGACACTTAGGAGTTCCGGTTCAAAAACTCAAACGTCAGCTTATTTTACTTTCTGCACTGGGTGTTGGTATTACGGTGAGCATCAGTGGTGCAATTGGCTTTATTGGGCTCGTGATTCCTCACTTAGGGCGCATGCTCGCTGGGCCTGACCATCGAACGCTATTACCAATATCTGCCTTAATGGGAGCACTGCTTCTTACTGCCGCAGATATGTTTGCTCGTGTTGCCGTGGCACCAGCTGAATTACCAGTTGGAATCGTGACCGCATTAATTGGCGCGCCCTTTTTCATCTACTTATTGTTCCAGCAAAAAGGGAAGATTTTGTAATGAACCAGATCGTTTTATCGGGGAAAAACATTTCGATGACATATGGCAACCGTGTGGTGCTCGATGACATCAACATTGATATCCGAGCTGGTGAAGTGACCGCCCTACTCGGCCCCAATGGCGCAGGTAAAAGTACTTTACTCAAGCTTCTATGCGGTGAGATCTCTTCGAATCATCACATCACCTACTTCGGTAAACAAAAGCATGATTGGGAGCCTGAAAAAAGCGCCAAACATATTGCAATGCTCCCGCAGCACAGCACCTTAACCTTCCCATTTCTAGCCAGAGAAGTCGTAGAGCTGGGGGCAATACCGCTATCACTGTCCAATAAAGAAACCACTAAACTGGCTTTACATTACATGGAACAAACCGACGTATTGCATTTAGCAGAAAGCCTGTACCCGTCTTTATCTGGTGGAGAAAAGCAACGACTGCATCTAGCACGAGTGATGACACAACTACATCAATCTGGCGAAAAACGAATCTTAATGCTTGATGAACCTACCTCAGCGTTGGATCTCGCCCATCAACACAACACGTTAAAAATTGCTCGTGAAACGGCAAAAGCACAGAACGCTGCGGTGGTTGTGGTGTTACATGACTTGAATCTAGCCTCTCAGTACGCGGACCGCCTTGTACTCTTGCATAACGGGAAACTAGTTTGTGATGACACGCCATGGAATGCACTAACGTCAGAGCGCATTGAACAAGTTTATGGCTATCGCTCTATTGTGACAAAACATCCGACGCTAGACTTCCCTCAAGTGCATGCCGCAGCATAAAGCGTATCTCCTCTAAAGCCGTCTCGAAAACACTTTGATACGACAAAGGCCCGCAATATGAGAGTTGCGGGCCTTTGCTTTTATATTGGCAGAATTTGTTGCTTTAAACGCTATTACTTGCTCATTTGGATCAATGAACGACCAATCAACCACTCAAGCTCTTTGTCACCACCCGCACCAAACTGGCTTTCAACCATTTTGTATAAGCGGTCAATACCATTAGCAGCAAATTCTTGCGCATTTTCAGCGGTGACAATGTGATGGAATAGCAGTCGTAAAATCGCGAGGAACTCAGCATCTTCCAGCGCTTTAATCCAACTTTGTGAAAATGCATTTAATCCTTTATCAAACTCTAAGTGTTCAATAAACATTTTAAAGATACGGCCATCCAGTGCGGCGGTGAAGTCCGTTTTCTTAGGGAAGTGATGGCTAATACCGGTACGCGATATACCTGTCTGCTGGCTTAGCGTCGTGTACGACATTTTGTCGTAACCTAATCTGAGTAGCTGATCAATAACGGCATCCATGATCTTTTGGATAGTGATTTCGGTATCTTCTTTACTACGCTTTGGCATATTTTAAGCTCTTCTCTTTGTAAATCCATCTAACTCACTATTAAATGAGGCCAGAATGAAATCATTCTTAGCATTATACCCGGCTCGCCGATGCGGTTCGATTAGCGAAAACCTAGAAATCAGGTTGCTAAGCACTGCACTTGAAAGCGCTTTGGGTATATGTATTGCGACTATTTAATATCATGTCGAGTTCCAAACCATAACGTCTTTACACTGCGTAATGTGTAATTTTCAGTTATGTTTTTGTCAATACATGCTACTCAAAATAAGGCGAAAAGTTAGTCTCATCAAAACCTTGCGCCAATTATTCATCGAAACTATTCAAAGACCAAGAATGATAATTATTAAAAATAATCAATCAAGAAATAGTCTTATAAATTAACCATTAGTTCAACTGGACTGAGCAAAATCTCGTCACTATGTTCGTTAATTGATTTTAAATGTTGATATATATCACATTAACGTTCTTGATGATTTAGTAATCCAATCTTTAACCCTTACTTAACAAGTGCCTACTCTGTTCCTTTTTTACGCAAAAGTCGTCATTTTTGTAGATACAGATCAAATACCTGATAGAATACCCTTAGTATTTACAAGAGGATTCGTTATGAGTGTCGAATTAGAAAAAAACCAAGTATGTGAGGCCTGCGGCTGTGCTGGCGAGATTGGCTTTATCATCAAAGAAGGTGACGAAGTTGCCGACGTAACGGTTTTCGCACAGACAAAAACAGAGCTAGAGTCTGAACTACAAAAATACATCGAGCTCGCTAAATCAGTATGTGCTGATGTTGAATACAATGTTTCAGAAATAACCGAAGAATCGAACCAAGCGACGGCTCGATTCAAATTTGAAGTAAGTGCTGAAAAACTTATCTTTGAATTAAAAACTCGCTCACTCGCGCGTTAGTAAATTACCACCTTCTAAAGAAGGTGGCTTTGTGTGAGCCCCCTAAAAGGGGGCCTTTGTTTAGTCCAGCGCCA
>NZ_JAWOTW010000017.1:0-90476 GCF_033339075.1 Vibrio sp. 970 | reverse complement strand
GTTCTTTTAGTTGTTGATTTCATAACACTCTCCAATTTTTTTGGGGGAAAGTGTCAACCTTATTTAGGACGGCACAATGAGATAAAGAAAAGCGAAGGTCATCCCTTCGCTTTTTTGTACTTATTACTCTGCACCTGAAGTGGGGGCTGGTGAGGCAGAGATTGCTTGAGAAGGTGGTTGGTAATTGACGTCACTGAAATCAATCTTCGGGAACAAAAACTGCGCTTCAGCTCTAATTTGCTCCGCTTTACTTGAGTCATCTAAGCCTTGGTAGGCCAAAATCAAATTATTATAAAATGCAGGGCGAGGCTTATCTTTGATGATTTTTAGCGACCAATCGATATAAGGCTGAATCAAGGTTGCGTCTTGTTGGTACAGCCCAAGGTTTAAAAACGTGCTATAGACATCCCAATCAAACCTGTCTTTCCAAACCGCAGGGTTACTGACTTGATTCAGAATATCAGGGTTAGTTGGCCTAGTGGTCTCAAACTTCGTCAATACATAGTTCGTATGCAATGCGCTTACCATGTAAAACGTAAACGCAACGGGAAGTACCAAACTAAAAACACGCAGCAAGCTTTTGGTCACATTACTAAAGCCGACTTGTCGATAACGAGAGACGCGCTGATCTACCCAGTACAGCAGGATAACGAAGATCAACCAATGCACGAGAGAGTGGTAGAAAGGGTATTCCAGTTGCGAGTGCAATACGATAGGTATAAACAAGGCCAGCAACGCAAGACGAGTTCCGCGTTTGGCTTGATAGATTCGATACAGTACCAGTGCCATCGCTAAGAAGATGCCGAGTATTGGCAGCAAGCCACCTTCTACTCCCCAGTAAAGTAGCTCATTATGCGGATGATCCATGGCTGGCAAACCAGCTGGGTAATTCTCATTTAGGGCATGTTGACGAGCCGTATACAGCATGTACTCAGATTCAAACTTGCCATATCCATAACCAGTAAAAGGCTTTTCAATCACCATGTCTAATGTTTGTGGAAAAGTATACGCTCGAGGAGACTCCATATTTACTTTTTCTGCGGCTAACCCACCTCCATCAGGAAAGGCAAGATGCATGACAACGACTGAGAGTAAGAGCCCACTTACAAGTGACACAACCCAGCGGATAAAGCGCCCTTTGGTTGCAAAGCGGTACATGTATGGAATGACCAACAACACGGCGATGACCGAGGCTAACCAACCAGTGCGTGAAGCCAACGCCACAATTAGTGGTAAAGTTAAAACTGGTACGGCATAGAGAAGGTAAACATCGCTTAACTTACGGTCGTATTTGTAGGGCTGACGTGCAAGTAAATAGCTGGCAATCACCAACCCTGTCGCAAGAAAGCTGGCCATTACATTGGGCTGTTGGAAAATACCATAAGGACGATTGGCCACCGTGTCGTAACCAAACGGATTGCCTGGTTTGAGATACAGATATTGTGTCAAACCAAAAATGGCTTCGATAACAACCGCAAGGACAATGAACCATAATAGGCGTTGGCGATGTTTATTACTGAAATGAAATTGTTGTAAGACAATAAAGAACAGGACACCACACCACAGGCCAATGAGCTTATTGGCTGCCAAACTGCTATTCGCATTTGGGTACAGAATGGGCACCGTCATGATAAGAGCACTAATGAACAAGCCGATGGTTAGTTTTGAGTAACGTAGTACTCGATTATTCGCAAGTTGGTAACACCCAATGCCTAATGCAAAGCTAAAAGCAATCCAAGTTGTCGCATTGAACGAAAGCGAAAGCCCCGAACCGCCGGGGTTGGGCATGAAAAAGTGCATTGCCAACACAAATAGTGTTGCCAAGGCAATGAGAAACTTGCGATTGAGGGGAACCTGTACTTTTTCGGGAGAAAGCTTTGTTCCACTTACATGTATAGTAGCCATAGTTATTGCGTTGTTTTGAATGAAAAAAGACCAGCACTTGCTGGTCTCGATACTTTACCTGTTTTTTCTACTTCAACATAGGCTTGAGGAAGTGAGCTGTGTGCGAACCCTCGATTTGCGACACATCTTCCGGAGTGCCTTGAGCGATTATCTCGCCGCCACCCTGACCCCCTTCAGGACCAAGATCGATAATCCAGTCCGCAGTCTTAATGACGTCCAGGTTATGCTCGATCACCACGACAGTATTTCCGTGGTCGCGAAGTCTGTGCAGTACAGTGAGCAACTGCTGGATATCATGGAAGTGCAAGCCGGTTGTTGGTTCATCCAAAATGTACAAGGTTTTTCCTGTATCACGTTTGGATAGCTCTCGCGCCAGTTTCACACGCTGTGCTTCACCACCGGAGAGTGTTGTTGCCGCTTGACCCAATCGTATGTACGACAAACCCACATCCATCAGTGTTTGTAGTTTGCGAGCGATGGCAGGAACTGGATCGAAGAAGGTGCGTGCATCTTCGACCGTCATTTCTAGCACTTCATCAATAGTTTTACCTTTGTAACGTACTTCGAGCGTTTCACGGTTGTAGCGTTTACCGTTACACACATCACATGGCACATAAACATCTGGTAGGAAATGCATTTCTACTTTGATAACACCGTCACCCTGACAGGCCTCACAACGACCACCGCGTACGTTAAAACTAAAACGGCCCGGCTTGTAACCGCGAGAACGCGACTCCTGTGTGCCTGCAAACAGTTCACGGATTGGTGTAAAGATCCCCGTATAGGTTGCAGGGTTAGAGCGAGGTGTACGACCAATTGGGCTTTGATCGATATCGATGACTTTATCGAAGTGCTCTAGACCTTTAATCGATTTATAAGGTGAAGGCTGAGCCGTTGTCGCTCCGTTAAGTTGGGTATGCGCAATTTTAAAGAAAGTATCATTAATCAGCGTTGATTTACCTGAGCCAGATACTCCTGTAATACAGCTGAATAACCCAACAGGAATTGAAAGGTTAACGTTTTTAAGGTTATTACCTGTAGCGCCTAATAGCTCAACCGTTTTTTTCGGATCTCGCGGCGTACGATCTTTCGGTACTGCGATTTCTTTAACACCACTTAAGTACTGACCTGTCAGAGAATTCGGATTCGCGACTATCTCTTCCATGGTGCCTTCCGCAACAACATTACCACCATGTACGCCAGCACCAGGACCAATATCTATGACATGATCTGCACAGCGAATCGCATCTTCATCGTGTTCTACCACAAGTACGGTATTACCTAAATCGCGCAAATGAGTCAGTGTTTTTAGGAGTCGTTCGTTATCACGCTGGTGGAGGCCAATCGACGGTTCATCTAAGACGTACATGACACCAACAAGACCTGCACCAATTTGGCTTGCTAAACGAATACGTTGAGCTTCACCGCCTGATAAGGTTTCAGCACTGCGTGATAAGTTTAGGTAGTTCAAACCGACGTTAACTAAGAATTGCAGACGGTCGTTGATTTCCTTCATCACTTTTTCAGCGATTTGGGCGCGTTGACCTTCCAGTTTCAAGGAATGGAAGAATTCCAATGCATCAGCAATGCTGAGTTCAACAATCTCAGGTAGTGTCGTATCAGCAATAAACACGTTACGTGCTTCAAGGCGTAGACGAGTACCGCCACAGCTTGAACAAGATTTAGTGGAGATGTATTTTGCAAGCTCTTCACGGACAGAGTTGGATTCTGTATCACGATAGCGACGTTCTAGGGTATTCAGAATACCTTCGAATGGATGGCGTTTAACGCGAATATCGCCACGATCGTTGATGTATTTAAACTCAATCTCAGTACGACCTGAGCCCTTTAGAATGACATCTTGCGTTTTCTTTGGCAGAGAATTAAAAGGGGCATGGAGGTCAAAACCATAATGATCGGCCAATGAGGTGAGCATTTGGAAGTAGTAGTAGTTCTTTTGATCCCAACCGCGAATCGCACCTTGTGCCAAGCTTAATGAATCATCTTGAATGACTCGGCTTGGATCGAAGTATTGTTGAACACCCAAGCCATCACAAGTGCCACATGCACCAGCAGGGTTGTTGAATGAGAAAAGTCGCGGCTCTAACTCTTGCATGCTGTAACCACATTGTGGACAAGCGAAGTTGGCGGAGAAAATAATCTCTTCACCGTCGCCATCCATTGGCGCGACAACCGCAATTCCGCCTGATAATTCGAGTGTTGTCTCGAAAGATTCGGCCAAGCGCTGTTGTAAGTCTGGACGAACTTTAAAGCGGTCTACCACGACTTCAATGGTGTGCTTTTTATGTAGCTCTAGCGTTGGAGGATCGGACAGATCGCAAGTCTCTCCATCAATACGCGCACGAATAAAGCCTTGAGCCGCTAAGTTCTCAAGCGTTTTAACATGCTCACCTTTACGCTCTTTGACAATGGGTGCCAACAGCATCATTTTGCTGCCTTCTGGCATCTCCAGAACTTTGTCCACCATTTGACTGATGGTTTGCGCAGCAAGAGGGGCATGGTGCGTTGGACAGCGGGGTTCGCCTACACGAGCATACAACAGACGCAAGTAGTCGTAGACTTCGGTAATTGTACCGACGGTTGAACGCGGGTTATGAGAAGTAGACTTCTGTTCAATAGAAATCGCGGGTGATAACCCTTCAATATGGTCGACATCGGGTTTTTCCATCAGAGACAAAAACTGACGAGCGTAGGCAGAGAGAGACTCTACGTAGCGTCGTTGGCCTTCTGCATACAATGTATCGAAAGCGAGAGAGGATTTACCGGAGCCACTTAGTCCAGTAATGACAATCAATTTATCGCGAGGGATTGTAAGATTAATGTCTTTAAGGTTATGGGTTCGGGCACCGCGAACTTCTATTTTATCCATCGTTTTTGCTCTATGTATAACCAAGTGGGGCAAGTATTACATAGTGTGAGAAATGTGCAAAGAAAATTACTGGATAAAAAAACAGTAAAGTAAAAAGCCCAGCGTTGTGCTGGGCTTTCGATACAGTAATTTCGTACTACAACGATGCTTTATACTGCTTTTTGTGTTGCGTGCTTACCTAGCTCAGAGGTTTTTTCATCTTTTAGATACAGGTTTTCAAAACAATAGTTAGTTGCTTCGATGTAACCTTCAACGCTACCACAGTCAAAGCGTTTGCCCTTGAATTTGTAAGCCAATACACAGCCCGCTTTTGCTTGTTTTAGCAGCGCGTCAGTGATTTGAATTTCACCACCTTTACCTGGTTCGGTGTTTTCAATCAGTTCAAAAATATCGGGAGTCAGGATGTAGCGGCCAATGATAGCAAGGTTGCTAGGTGCCGTGCCTTTCTCTGGTTTTTCTACCATGTCGTCTACGCGATAGATGTCGTCTTTGATCATTTCACCAGAGATAACGCCGTATTTGTGCGTTTCTTCGGCTGGTACTTCTTGCACTGCAACGATAGAACAGCGGAACTGCTTAAATAGTGCCACCATCTGAGCCAGTACGCCCTCTTGCTCGTTCACACAAAGGTCATCAGCAAGAACAACAGCAAATGGCTCATCGCCTACCAATTCTCGTCCAGTTAGAATCGCGTGGCCCAAGCCTTTCATTTCGCGTTGACGTATATAAGTGAAGTTTGCAGATTCAATGATTTCACGGATATCTACCAACAGCTCTTCTTTGTTGGTACCGCTAATCTGATGTTCCAGTTCGTAGTTCTTATCAAAGTGGTCCATGATCGAGTGCTTGCCACGACCTGTCACAATACACATGCCGTTCATACCAGCTTGGATTGCTTCTTCGACACCGTATTCAATAAGCGGTTTGTTCACGACTGGCATCATCTCTTTTGGCATAGATTTCGTTGCCGGTAGGAAGCGTGTGCCATAGCCTGCAGCAGGGAACAGACATTTTTTTATCATTGGGGGAATATCCTATCTCGTTTTTATCAAGAATCTGCGCATAACTTTAACACGAGAGGTATCAATGAATCATGAATAAAGTAGGAAAAAATGTGAGACTCGGTGCGGAAAAAAGATGAGCGACTCGTCATTTCAGTTATCAGAGCCGCTCACATTGCATCAAGACATTAAGTTTTGGTCTGCCCAGGCGATTGCCTGTACTCGGTTCTTTACGGATAGCTTTTTGAATATCTGATACAAGTGCGATTTGATGGTGAATTCACTGACGAATAACTCCTCGGCCATCTGACTGTTCGAGGCGCCAGCTTGTAGGCAACGCAGTACTTGTAGCTCACGAATGGTTAGGTCTACCGTAGCTGGTGCAGTATGAGTATTAATGACATTGCGGTAATAGTGTAAAAGTTGACTGGTTACATTACGCGGCAGCCAGTTTTGACCGTTAACAATGCCTTTTAACCCTTCTCCAATTTGCTCTAGCGTATCTTCGGAATAAAACACACCTTTTAATTGACCAAATGAAAGAAGTTCATCCGTGGTTAGTCTTTTAGGCACGTTGAAGACAACGGTTTCAAAGTTTTTCCATACAAGAGGCAAGTTTTTGATCGATTGAACAAGTGATTTATGTTCACTGAAGTCGATCAGTAGAATTTTATTACGGTGTTGTGGCTTGGCTTCCATGAGTGCTGCGGTTGAAATCACCGGGATGCTCATATCAACGTACTTTTCGAGTGCCGCCACTTTTTTTTGCGCATTACCTTCCATACTGATCAGAAATAGCTTTCTTGCGTAAGCCGACTTTCTCACGTGTTCCAATCTCCCTGGGTTCAATAGAAGCCATAAACTGGCATTAAAGAGAGGCCATAACCATCGCTTTACTGAATAAATGCGTTCGAATTCAAAGCTTCACGAAACGATGTCTGCAACGCGAATCAAAAATGCTACACACGTAAGTTGAAATACGATTTGGGTTCTAGAGGATGACTCAATAGATCACAATGGTATTAGACTTTAATCAAAACATTAAAGCGTGCTATTCTAATGCGCTAAAATTTTATATATCCAGAGTGAAACGGAGCACATCATGGCCAGCCGTGGAATTAACAAAGTTATTTTGGTGGGGAATCTAGGTAACGACCCTGAAATTCGTTACATGCCGAATGGCGGTGCAGTAGCAAACATTACTATTGCGACTTCTGATTCATGGCGTGATAAAGCGACTGGCGAACAGCGCGAAAAAACGGAATGGCACCGTGTTGTGTTGTTCGGCAAACTTGCGGAAGTAGCAGGTGAGTACTTGCGTAAAGGCTCTCAAGTTTACATTGAAGGGCAACTGCAAACTCGCAAATGGCAAGATCAAAGTGGTCAAGATCGCTACTCAACTGAAGTCGTTGTTCAAGGCTTCAATGGTGTGATGCAAATGCTTGGCGGTCGTGCTCAAGGTGGCGGTGCACCTATGGGCGGTCAACAGCAGCAACAAGGTGGATGGGGTCAGCCTCAACAGCCAGCTCAGCAGCAGTACAATGTGCCTCAGCAACAGCAACAGCAACCACAACAACAGGCTCCGCAGCAATCACAGCAGCAGTACAATGAGCCACCAATGGATTTTGACGACGATATCCCGTTCTAAATTCTGCTTATGCTTGAATCGAAAAGGCCGCGAATATCGCGGCCTTTTTTATTGTCGCAATCTGATGATCTCACAGGCTTATCTTGGCAAGGTTAGGCGTAACAATAAAACTTATCAATGAGTGTGATTTTCTTTATGCTCCAGCCTCTCACTATCAGACTAATCCGATTGTTTGATGAACTCTTATCAAGTATAAATATTTCAATAAGGTATATGATGAATAAAAAAGGAATTTGGTATTCATGAGGTATACCCCAACTCTTAAGTTAAGCACACGGCTGGTGGCCTTTGTCACCATGATCGTTATCTGCGCCATGTTTATCTTGTTTGTCGGTGGCACCCTCTCTTTTAAACGTCTTGGGCAGGAATATCTCACCCATTATTTAGAAGGGATCGTAGAGGTGGTCGACAAGGAGATGGAAGATCCTGACGCCGCTTATTCTATGCAGCGCTGGATGCCGAAAATGCTGCAAGCTTCCAATATTGTCGAAATGACGTTGTCGACCAACAACGCCGTTGTTTATCGCTTCAAAGATACTTCTCATCAAATGGAAGCGTCAGTCTTGTTTGAGGCAGAGTATCAGCTGACTCACAATCAAGGTTACACGATTCACTTTAAAGCAATTCCCCCTTACTTAGGTTACAGCTACTCAATGCAGGCGCTTTGGTCGATCACGCTTGCCGTTATATTGATCATCTTCTGCTTAATGCGCGGCGTGGCATGGCTTAAGGAGCAATTAGAAGGCTCCGAAATGCTCGAAGAGCGAGGCAGAATGATCCTGGCTGGTAGGGTGGAGCAGTATGCCAAAGGTGACAAAAAAGAATGGCCTTACACCGCCAGTGAAGCGCTCGATGTATTAATCGAAGAGTTACAAGATGCGCGTCAAGAGCGAAGCCGATTTGATACCTTTATTCGAACTCAAACCTTCCTTGATAAGCTAACCGGTACCGCTAACCGAGTGTTATTTGATAGCAAGTTGGAATCGGCGTTACTAGAAAGCGGGGCTCGCGGCGCCGTGTTGCTAGTTCGTATTCAAGACTGGAAACTGGTTGAAGAAGAGCAAGATAAGCAAATTACGGATGAGTTTATTGTTGAAGTTGGGAGTTTATTGTCCAATTTAGTTCAACGATACCCAGATGTTGTATTTTCCCGTTATTACGATGCTGATTTTGCGCTTTTTCTACCGCACCAAAGTGCGAAAGATGTGGCTAACCTTGCCTCGCAATGCATTCGCCAGTTAGAAAAGTTAATGCCGCCAGAGCCACTTGATCCAGACAACTGGTGCCATATTGGCATCACCACTTATAAAGAAGGTGAGCGACACAGCCAAATCATTGATGAAGCCGAGACTGCTTTGCGTAGTGCGCAACTACAAAATAACAATAATTGGAGTCGCTTCAAAAAATGGAACCACGATGAAGAAGCTCGCGGAAGTGTGAGATGGAGAACGTTATTTGACACAGCACTTACACCAGAAAGTGTGATACTCTACGCACAATCTGTGCACCCAATAAGTGACGCGACGCATAAAAAATCATTATATGAAGAGTTAACATGTCGGATTCGCGATCCTGAGAATGGGATTGTTAAAGCGTCTCGGTTCATTTCTGCGATCAGACAGGTTGGTTATGAAGCGCAAATGGATAAGTCGGTTATTAATAAATTCTTAAGAGAGTTTAAGGATAATTTTGATAACTCAAGATCGTATGCGCTCAATTTGAATGTAACGCCATTTTCTAACCGAGAGTACTTTAAATGGTTTCGTGATGAACTCTTACAGTTGTCACGTGAGCAGAGAAAGTGTCTCAGTTTTGAGTTTGTTGAAGCACAATTTGTAAGACACTTAGACTTTATGCGACCAGTCGCTAAAATGCTGGCCGGTTTAGGGTGCCACTTAATGGTTGGGCAGGCTGGGCGTACCATCGTCAGCACTCACTATTTAAAAGAAGTGGATATTCGTTACCTTAAACTTCATCGCAGTTTAGTAGCAAAAATCGACCAACGACATGAAAACCAGCTATTTGTCCGCAGTATGCTAGGTGCGGCGGCAAACAGTAAAACTAAAATTATAGCAGTGGGAATTGAGAATCAGAACGAGCTCAACACATTAATTGAGCTCGGGGTTTATGGTGGGCAAGGGCGTTACTTTTCTGCGGAGCAGCAGTTTCTTCCTCGTCCCCAAGCGTTGCCGAATTCTCAATCAGAATCCCAAGTTAAATTGGGAAGACGAAATCGCTGGCGGAAAAAATAAAGATAATAATCATGGATTTCAAAGCACTATTCGACAAGCTTAAGCGATCATCTAGTGGTGATCGCTCCTGCTTTTTGGTTATTCAGCCAGACGCCGTTTATTTATCATCTTCAATCAAAAGTAGTCGTCCATACCAATTTGATATTTCTGAGTCCAATTGGGAAAAAGCCGTTGAGCAAGCATTGAGCGTTGCAGCGAGTGCGTATGATTCATTAACGGTTGTTCTTTCTCATAACTATTACCAGATGTACCAAATCGACAAACCGGTCATGCCGCGTCAAGAATGGCCAGCCGCATTACCGTTTTTGTTGAAAGAACTGATCTCTGAGCGTGCCATCGACATTATTGCCGATGCGGTCGAGTTACCGAATTCAACCAAAGTGCAAGCATACGTCTTATCGCGAAAAATATTGGATAAGATTGTGTTACTGGCCAGTCGAGCCCAGTTACCATTAGAAGCCATTCTTCCTGAAGACGATATTTGGGGAGAGACTGCGGGTGAACTAGGAAACTTCCTATTATTACAACGCAGTGTGCGTGGTCATTTCCGTATAAGCGCTTTTGTCGAAAATACTATTGCGTTCCACCGCTCTATTCGCAGTGTGACGCCACCGTTAACGGGGGTTCCGTCTAGCGATTTACAGATGGACAGTCTGTCGTTAGAACTGCAACGTTCGATTGACTATCTTTCATCTCAGTTACGCCACGTGCAATTACATCAATTGAAAGTGTGCTGTGATGAAGAGGATGAGAGCGAGCTTGTTCAGGCTCTGAACTACCGTTTAAGTACTAAGGTTTCACCGTTATTACCACCAGAACATGAGCTATCAGGACATGTTTTGGCTGACACTGCGGCTACTTCAAATACTCGACGCGTCAACTTATATCCCGATTACTTAAAGCCGAAAAAAGAGCTCCTGACGCTAAAAAATATCGCGTTATCTTGGGGCGTTGCGGCGGCTGCAATTCTATTTTCTTACGGTTATGTCACTTGGCAGAGCAGCGGTTTGGAAGATGAGATTGCTATTGTAAAAAGTAAAGGCGATATCATGAAGTCAGAGCTTGAACGTTATCAAGTCAAGCTACGTAAACATCAACCTGACAATAATAAGCTGGCAGCTAAAGCCCGCTTAGAGCGTGAAGTCAAGGCGAAGCGAGACTCGCTTAAAGCTGTCGGGAAATACGATGACTCGCAACGCACGGGTTACTCTGGCGTGATGCAATCATTAGCGAAGCTAGGAAACCAAGAAATTTCTTTGTCCGAAATTCGAATCAATACCCATACCTTAGACCTGAAGGGACTAGCGAAAAAACCGAGCTCAGTGCCAAATTGGGTCAGCCAATTTAAAAATGAAATTAGCTTGGTTGGCCGAACGTTTGACGACGTCAAAATAGGTCGAAATGATAAGGATATTGTGACGTTTGAACTAAAAACGCGCGAGGATAAAGAGAAATGAACGAATTCTGGCTCTCATTAGAAGGGCGCTTTGGCGAAATGAGTACGCGTGAAAAAGTGCTCACCGCATTGTGCGGTTTAGTTGTCGTGATCATGTTGCTCTTTACGCTGGTATTGGAGCCAAAGCTTAACGAGATCATCAGTAATGAGAGGCAACTAAGTAATTTAAAGCAAGCCAATCAAAAGATTGAAATCGATACGCTACGTATTCAGGCGCAACTTAAGAAAGATCCAAATGCTGAGATTGATCGCGCGATATCTAATCTGTTAGCTGAGAGTCAGCATCTTTCGATGCAATTAGCGGAGATCATCGAGCATCTTATTACACCTTCGCAAATGGCTGAGCTGCTTGAAAATGTGTTGGAGCAGCAAAGTGGCATTCACCTTTTGTCTCTGCAAACCTTGCCATCTGAGCCAATAACGGAAGATAAAGAAGCATCGCAATACTCTGGTTACTACGTGCATCCTGTTCGTATGGAACTGACTGGTGACTATTTTTCTATTGCTAATTATCTGAATAAATTGGAGAGCCTTCCTGCGAGTTATTACTGGCGCAGCTTTAGTTATAAAGTCGAAGAGTACCCGAAAGCGAAGCTTGTGTTAGAAGTCTACACACTAGGATCTAGAGAGGAGTTTATTGGTGGTTAACAAACTCATCATCTCATTGCTTGTTATGGCAGCGGCAGGAACCGCTTGGGCAAACCAGGACCCAACGGCCCCACTTGGTTGGGAAAAGCCAGCGGTTGAAACGTCAGCGAAACCAAAAGTTAAACGGTACCGACTGCCTAAGCTCAACAGTATTGTGTGTAAGCCAAGTACTGATTGTATCGCGATTATGGATAACAAACTTGTCGAAAAAGGCGAGCTATTTAAGGGTTATCGCGTCGCGAGCATTAATAGTGAATTTGTAACTTTAAAGCGTGGTAACCGTCAGTGGGACCTAGAGCTTTTTGATTTAAACGTAAAACAATAATAACCAGAGCCCGATCAGATATGCGCAAATTAGTTGTAGGAATAACGATTGCTTCTTTAATGGGATGTTCAATGGGTCATCGGAATCCAGTGGAAGTTAAAGAAGCGCTCAATGAATCGATCAATCAAGCGAACAGCCGCACATTGGAAGAAATCCCTTCTTCTGTTGAGGCAGACTTAATGCCAAATTTAGACTCGAACGTTGCATCAGAGCAAGGCACCTCGAAGCGTTTTCGTATTCAGGCGAATGCGGTCGATGCAAGAAGCTTTTTCGCCTCATTAGTGAAAGGCACTGAGTACAGCGTGGCGATTCACCCATCGGTACAAGGTAATATCACCGTCAACTTGTCAGATGTGACATTGGATGAAGTTCTGAATGTCGTACAGAATATGTATGGCTATGACGTGGTGAAGTCTGGCAAAGTTATTCAAATCTACCCAGCAGGTATGCGTACTGTGACCATTCCAGTCGATTACCTGCAGTTCAAGCGTTCTGGTCGCTCATTAACCAGCATTGTTACGGGCTCTGTAACCTCGGCTGGTACGTCTAATTCTGGTGGTAGCTCAGACAGTTCTGACTCGTCAGACTCTAACAATGGAAACAACAACGATAGCTCGACCACATCTACGGGTGGTACACGCATTGAAACCATCACTGAGAGTGACTTCTGGCCTATGCTGCAGCAAGCTGTTGCGAATCTAATTGGTTCAGGCAAAGGGCAAAGTGTGGTTGTAACGCCACAAGCGGGAGTTATTACGGTTCGAGCATTTCCAGATGATATTCGCGAAGTACGCGAGTTCTTAGGTGTATCGCAGGAGCGCATGCAGCGCCAGGTCATTCTTGAAGCTAAAATCCTAGAAGTGACGTTGAATGATGGCTACCAACAAGGCATCAACTGGTCAAACTTATCGGCGTCAATTGGTAACTCGGGTAATATCGTAGTCAACCGCCCTGCGTCGACATTACCACCATTGGATGCGATTGGCACGCTATTGGGCGGTCAAACTAACGTGACTATTTCGGATGGTAACTTCAATGCCGTGTTGAGCTTCATGTCTACGCAAGGTGACTTGAACGTCCTTTCGAGCCCTCGTATTACCGCTGCCAACAACCAAAAATCTGTCATCAAAGTGGGTACCGATGAGTACTTTGTTACCGAGCTATCGAGCAATGCAGGCAACGGTGAAAACTCAAATGCAGTTCCTGAAGTGGAACTGACGCCATTCTTCTCGGGTATTTCCCTCGATGTGACTCCGCAAATTGATAACAAAGGCAATGTGTTCCTGCATGTTCACCCCGCAGTTATTGAAGTCACGGAAGAAGTGAAGCAATTGAACTTGGGCGGAGATTTCCAAAACATCCAACTGCCATTAGCGAAAAGCTCTATTCGTGAATCAGACTCGGTTATTCGTGCTAAAGATGGCGATGTTGTGGTTATCGGCGGGTTGATGAAACAGCAAAATCGTGAGCTTGTTTCTAAAGTCCCATTTTTGGGCGATGTACCAGCACTGGGGCATTTGTTCCGCAACGTGAATAACGTAACTGAGAAAACAGAATTGGTCATCTTGCTAAAACCGACCGTAGTTGGCGTGAACTCTTGGCAGAAAGAGCTAGAGCGCTCTCGTGATCTGCTGCAAGAGTGGTTCCCAGATGCGCAATAAGCGCTGGGAAAGGTTCTGTTTTTCAATAGGTTTGTGATTCGAGTATGTACTTGTCACACTTTGGGTTCCGAGTTCAGCCTTTTTCGTTAACCCCAAATACAGAAATGTTCTTGGGGTTAGTCCCTCACTATGAGGCGATCCAAACCATCCTAGCTGCCGTGCAAATGGGAGAAGGGGTGATTAAGGTGACGGGAGAAGTCGGCACTGGAAAAACCATGGTATGCCGTAAGCTGATCGAGCAGATTGAATCTGAAGTTGAGCTTATTTACTTACCCAATCCAGTGTTGAATGGGGAGCAGTTGCAGTTTGCTGTCGCCAGAGAGTTGGGTATCGAGAACGATGATCCGCTGCGTATCGTTTCCCTCATTCAAGAGCACTTGATTCAAGTACATGCCTTGGGAAAGAAAACCGTCTTGATCGTTGATGAAGCGCAAGCTCTTTCCCCACAAGCTTTAGAAACATTGCGTCTATTTGGCAATCTAGAAACGGAACAAGATAAGCTCATTCAATTGGTGTTATTCGGACAACCTGAGTTGGATGAAAGATTAGCTAACCATGAGCTAAGGCAATTTCGTCAACGCATTACGTTTAGTTGCCAGTTACGTCCTCTCTCTATCGATGAAGGCGTGGCTTACATCAATAATCGTTTAGATAAAGCAGGCAATGGGGCGCACATTTTTTCTATTGAACAGAAAAAAGCGATTTGGCGTTCATCCATGGGGATTCCGCGCTTGATAAACCAAATTAGCCACAAGTCGTTGCTTGCTGCATTTAATGATCGTTGCACACTATTAAAAAATCATCACGTTTACGCCGCTATGCACGATACGTTTGATGCCCGTAAACCTAAGTTTAAAACACCCGTATTTTGGGGATGGAGTCAACCTTGAGTGCCATCAATAAAGCATTATCAGAACTTGCTGAAAAAACATCGCCGTCAGAGCTTACTCGTGCGGAGATTCCAAGTGTCTCACGCAGTAAACCTTGGCTTTGGCTTGTCGCCGGTTTTTCGTTAAGCCTTGCGGTTGGTAGCTGGGCGGTCTCTCGCGGTCCTGTCCCTTCAGGCGAGCTATCACAGTTTCAAACCGACGCTATGCCACTGTCGTCTGTGAATGTCTCACCAATTGTTTCATCGGAGCGCACTCACTCGCCAACGAGTAAAATGACGCCCGATACAACTCATGTGGTTTACACCAAACCAGCCACGCAGCCAGTAGCGCAACAGCCTCACATGCAAGAGACTGATAGGTTCACGCCAAGATCTGAGATAAATACCGCCTCTGAAGAGGCAGTTTTACTCGCGCAGTTAGCAACGATGCCGAGCGAGGAACAATACGATCCCGTAACCCACACGACATCAGAAAACAGCTCAATGCGTATTGAGCAGGTTGAGCTTACACATCGTCAGCTTTCTCTTAAGGCAGTTAGTCGAGCGGAAAAAGCACTCGATGCTAACGATATGCAAACGGCGTTATCGGCTTATGCCGAGGCGTTGCGTTATGAGCCAATGAATGCAGACACGCGTCAAAAGCTATCAGCGTTGTACTTTGGTAAAGGTGACACGCGTAAAGCATATGAGATTATTCAAGAAGGTATCAACCTAGATACGAACAACCAAGTACTTCGCTTGGCCTTGTCTAAGTTGTTAGTGAAAGCTAATCAACCTGAAGCGGCGCTGAGCCCGCTTGTTCATTTGCCTCCAGTACCAAGTCGAGATTACTTGGCGATGCGTGCGGCATTGGCACAAAAACACAAGCAAAATGACATTGCGCTTGAGAGCTATCAACTCCTAACTCAGCGTGAGCCGGAAAACGCGCGCTGGTGGTTAGGTTTGGCTATTCAACAAGAGCGCGCCCTGGCTTTTACTGCCGCGATCAACTCTTACAACCAAGCTCTGGGTAAAGTTGGCATTTCGAATCAATCGCAAGCATTTATCCGTGACCGTTTGAGCATCTTGAAAGAGTTGGAGAGCGCACAATGAAAATTCAGTTGAGAAAACGCTTGGGCGATCTTCTGGTTGAGGAAGGTATCGTCTCTGAAGAACAAATCCAGCAAGCACTAAACGCACAACGCAGTACCGGGCAGAAGTTAGGGGATGCGTTAATTGACCTTGGCTTTATTACTGAAAAGCAAATGTTGGACTTCTTGTCTCAGCAGCTTGGTTTGCCACTGATCGATCTTGGTCGTGCGCCTGTGGATGCCGAAGCCGTGCAGATTCTACCTGAGGTACACGCACGTCGCTTACGTGCGATGGTCGTTGCTCGAAATGGGGACACACTGCGCGTTGCTATGAGTGACCCTGCGGACTTGTTCATCCAAGAATCATTGATGAACTTGTTGGGCCAATACAACCTTGAGTTCATTGTTGCTTCAGAGCGTCAGCTTATTTCAAGCTTTGACCGTTATTACCGCCGTACTAAAGAGATAGCCTCCTTTGCTGAACAGCTGCATGAAGAGCATAAAGATGTACAAAGCTTTGATTACGGTATTGATGAAGCCGATAGTGAAGAGGTTACCGTTGTAAAGCTGGTTAATTCCATGTTTGAAGATGCGGTACAGGTTGGAGCTTCGGATATTCATATTGAGCCAGACGATCAAGTATTGCGTTTGCGCCAGCGTATTGATGGCGTATTGCATGAAACGCTCTTAAATGAAGTGAATATTGCATCGGCTTTGGTTCTTCGACTGAAGTTGATGGCACACCTAGATATTTCTGAAAAGCGCTTGCCGCAAGATGGCCGATTCAATATCAAAGTTCGTGGCCAATCAATTGATATTCGTATGTCGACGTTACCAACGCAGTACGGAGAATCTGTAGTAATGCGTCTGCTTAACCAGTCCGCTGGTTTGCGTCCGTTAGAAGAGTCGGGCTTGCCGCCAGACTTGCTTGCTCGCTTACGTCGACAGTTGGCGCGTCCGCATGGCATGATTTTGGTTACCGGGCCGACAGGTTCCGGTAAAACCACCACGCTTTACGGTGCATTGAGTGAGCTCAACGAACCTGGGAAAAAGATCATTACAGCAGAGGACCCGGTTGAATATCGTCTGCCTCGCATCACTCAGGTACAGGTTAACAGTAAGATCGATCTAACTTTCTCGCGTGTTCTTAGAACCTTTTTACGTCAAGACCCAGACATCATTCTTGTTGGTGAGATGCGTGATCAAGAGACAGTAGAAATTGGTCTGCGAGCTGCACTAACGGGTCACTTAGTATTGAGTACTCTCCACACCAACGATGCTGTCGACAGTGCGTTACGTATGATCGACATGGGTGCGCCGGGTTACTTGGTTGCTAGTGCAGTCAGAGCCGTGGTGGCGCAGCGTCTTGTGCGCCGAGTTTGCCCAGATTGTAAAACAGAAGACCACTTAGATGAGTCTCGCCAGCAGTGGTTAGCTGGGCGTTTCCCAAATCAAGTTAGCACCATTTTTTATAAAGGCGCAGGTTGCCAAAACTGTAACTTGACTGGTTATCGAGGCCGAATCGGTGTGTTTGAAATGCTCGAACTTGAGCAAGAGATGATGGATAAATTGCGCGCCAATGATGCGGTTGGCTTTGCGCAAGCCGCGCGCCGCTCAGAAAACTATAAGCCACTGCTTGCTTCTGCAATGGAACTGACGCTACAAGGCACCGTCAGTTTGGATGAAGTGATGACCCTAGGTGAGGGTGATGCTTCTGGTAAGACTGATCCCATTTTCATATAGGTAAGTGAATGCCAACTTTTCGTTATCAAGGCCGCACGCTAGACGGCTCATCCACTAACGGCAAAATCGAAGCAGTGAACTCAGAAGCTGCGTCGGAAGCATTGATGAATAAAGGGGTCATCCCGCTCAATGTACGGTTAGAGAAAGAGTCGGCAAAAAGCCAAGTGAGCTTGTCTAAGCTGTTTGTGCCTGCTATTCCGTTGGAAGTAATTATTCTTTTCTCTCGCCAGTTGTTTAGTTTGACTAAAGCTGGCGTACCTTTGCTGCGCTCTATGCGTGGCTTGTTGCAAAATTGCGAAAACAAACAGCTCAAAGAGGCGCTAGAAGATGTCGTTTCTGAACTGAGTAATGGCCGAGGTTTGTCTTCTGCGATGCAGCAACACAGCAAAGTATTCAGCCCACTGTTCGTTTCTATGATCAACGTCGGTGAGAATACGGGTCGGCTTGACCAAGCGCTATTGCAACTGGCGAATTACTACGAACAGGAACTTGAGACTCGCAAACGCATTAAAGCGGCGATGCGTTATCCGACGTTTGTCATTATCTTTATCACCATCGCCATGTTTGTATTGAATATCTTGGTGATCCCTGAGTTTGCATCGATGTTCACGCGCTTTGGGGTTGAGCTACCATTGCCGACGCGTATTTTGATCGCGACTTCTAATTTCTTTGTAAATTATTGGGTGTTGCTGGTTGTGGCAATGATTGGCGCGTTTACTGTATTCAGAGCGTGGGTGGCGACGGCTGATGGTCGGGAGAAGTTCGATAAGTTTCGGCTTCGGCTGCCAATTGTAGGCGATATCGTTAATCGTGCGCAGCTTTCTCGTTTTGCCAGAACCTTCTCGTTGATGCTGAAATCAGGGGTGCCACTTAACCAGTCTTTGGCTTTGGCCGGGGAAGCCTTAGGGAACCGTTTTTTAGAAAACCGAATTCTTGAGATGAAGTCCGCAATTGAAGCGGGTAGCACCATTTCAGTGACGGCCATCAACAGTAAAATATTTACCCCATTGGTGATTCAGATGATTGCAGTAGGTGAAGAAACTGGTCGTATTGATGAGTTGCTGCTGGAGGTGTCGGACTTTTACGATCGAGAAGTCGATTACGATCTAAAAACGCTAACCGCAAGAATAGAACCATTACTTTTGGTGATTGTCGCAGGCATGGTCATGGTGCTGGCATTGGGTATCTTCTTACCAATGTGGGGAATGCTCGACATCATCAAAGGCGGCTAATAGGTGGTTGAAAATCAAAGCCGAGCAACGCTTATTGTGTTTGGGGTTATTGCTACGATTATGGCGGTGGGTTTGGCGGTCAAATTACGTCCTATCACTGAGCAAGCACAAGTAACTGGAGCGAAGTTGGCGAGAGTTTGGATGCAAGACAGTGTTCAGCGTTATCGTCAAGCTTGGCTAGTACAAGGCGAGCCAGAACATATGCTGATGGATGGTTTTAACCTTACTATGACTGAGGGCGGGTTAGTGTCTCCCTTTACTCAGCAAGGTGTATTAGATTGTGGTTATTGGCTAGCGGTGCATTACCCCCAACGTAAAATAATGACCAACAAGTTAATAGATATCAGTGGAGCCATCAAAACTGATCGTTATGTCTGTCAATACACTTATGAAAATGGTCAGTCGATTGTAGTTATTTCAACAGCTAATCAACTGAAAATAGACGTCGAAATGTCGGCGGAGTGAATTTTTTGACACCTAATCACTATAATTGGTATTGAAAGTCGGTATAATGCAATCATTACCATAAGTAAGAAGCTGTAATAGAGGGTAAACAATAATGTGTTTTTCTCATTGCAGCATGAACTGAATAATGGCGAATCGTCATTCTGCTCAAGCGGTAGATACAGTATCCACTTCACGGTCAGTTTTAGTGAACGTTGCTGCCCCAAACCGTTTTGACAATATCCAAAATGGTCGCGTGACCTAAACGAAACTTTGCAGTTGTACTGCATGCTTACATAGAGAGAGTAAACAATGAAAAGACAAGGTGGTTTCACCCTTATCGAATTAGTAGTGGTAATTGTAATCCTAGGTATTCTAGCGGTCACTGCAGCACCACGTTTCCTTAACCTGCAAGATGATGCCCGTAATGCAACTCTAGAAG
The DNA here is from genome assembly GCF_033339075.1 of Vibrio sp. 970. Taxonomy (NCBI): domain Bacteria; kingdom Pseudomonadati; phylum Pseudomonadota; class Gammaproteobacteria; order Vibrionales; family Vibrionaceae; genus Vibrio; species Vibrio sp. 970. The sequence goes on along the minus strand of NZ_JAWOTW010000017.1, from coordinate 70,870 downwards.
GTCTTTCTGGTGCAATCAAAGGTGCTGCGGGTATTGTATATGGTAAGGCTGCAATTGAAGGGGTAGAGGCTCAAGCGAAATCTGCAATTTCAGTTGGTAGTAATAGCATCAGCCTTGTATATGGTTATCCGTCAGCAACTAGTGCATCGATTAACCCGCTTGTTGATGGGCTGCAAGATGGTGGTGACTTTATTGCAATCAGCGGTGACGGTGATGATGCTTATTTTGGTATCAGTGGATACACCAAAAGCTGTGTTCATTACCAAAAGGCAGCAGAAGATGATGTGCCAGCAATTAAAGTAGTAGATAATGACGACAGTAACGTGTGTGATCCTACTAAGTAAGTCAATTTTGCTTTCAAAGGCCAGCTAGTCTGGCCTTTATCTCCTTATTTTGATGAATCTCGGAATAGCTCATATGCGTAAATCATCGGGTCTTAGTGCAATAGAGTTTGTGGTTGTACTGATTATCTTAGGTGTAGTCGGTTATGTGGTATTACCAAGATTTATCAGCTTCGAGCCAGAAACTTACGAAGCGAAGTGGGAGCAAACCAAGCAGACCGCTGAGCACGTTTCTGAAACGCTGAGCAATAAAGAAACTTACGATCGAATTGAAGAAGAGATTGGTCGTTCAAAAGGGCAAAATAACTAGACATTGGTTATTTGTTCGTCTGTTCACACTTCGAATCGAAAAATTATAAACCTATCATTAATCTCATAATTTCATCGTATACTTATCTCGCTTGTTCTAAGCCTAAGGTTGGGTTATGAAAATTCGCAGCTCTGCATTAGGGTTCACGTTAATGGAGTTAATCCTCGTGATTGTTCTCCTCTCTATCCTTTCACTTTTTGCAGCCAGCCGTTTTATGGACTCTGGCAGTTTCTCTGCATATGCATTACAAGAACGTGTGATTTCTGTGATTCGCCAAGTGCAGGTTAACCGCATGCAATCGAACATTGATGAAGCAAATTTAGGTGATGATTTTCGTTTGCAAGTTTCTAGCTCATGCATTGGTTCAGTTGCTGCCTGCACACTAACAGGCAGTGCACAAGATGCTCGTAGTGACGTAGTTATTGATAAATCCGCAAAGTTTTCACTGACCAATGCCGTAACTAATCCAATCGAGTTTAATTTGTTGGGTAATCCTATAAATTCTGCGAGTGGTGGGGTTTCAATCCTGATTGAAGATAAACATGGTCGAAGCCGCTGCCAAGTTGAAATTAATTCTCAAGGTTATGTTTCTAAAGGTACATGCTCATGAAGAAATCTAGTGGCATGACTTTAATAGAAATGATCATCGCGATTGTTTTGATGGGCATTGCGATGGTGGCGTTTACTTCTTTTCTTGTCCCTCAGATTCGAGATTCCGCCATCCCTCATTATCAAACCCGCGCCTCTGCTTTAGCACAAAGCTTTATGTCACAAATTCTTGCGCGTGGTTTTGATGAAAATAGTGATTTGGCTGGTGGCGAGACCCGATGTGGTGAGGGGTTAGTGGGTAGTGAGCAAGAAACATGTACCGTAAGCGGTAGTTTAGGTGCAGAAGAGGGGGCGATTGCAAGCTTTGATGACGTTGATGATTATATTGGCTGTTGGTATACCCAAAGTACGCATACTAGTTGTAATTCGACGCCACAGTACGAACTGAGTAATGTTCTTGGAACGTCGATTGAAAGTGATTACACCAACTTCAGAGTTGAAGTGGATGTCGTGTATGTTAACGAGAGTGGTTCAGTGTCAAACGACATTGAAGACTATAAACGAGTCACATTGACCATTCACGCAGGGCGAACGCAATCATTGAAACTTACTGCCATTAAAGGTAACTACTAATGAAAAATTGTGGTTTCACTTTAATAGAAATGGTCATCACTATTGTGATTGGTAGTTTTATCATGCTCGGAATTGCTGGTTATTTGCAGTTAGGAGCAAAGGGCTATGCTGATACTATTGATAGGCAGAGACTACAAACTCAGGCGCAATTCGTTATTGAGAAAATATCTCGAGAGATTCGTCATGCGGTGCCGAATAGTTTTTTTATCGATGAGAAAGAGAAAAACTGCCTGATTTTTATGCCTATAGAGCACTCTGGTTTTTATGCGATTTCTGGTAATGATATACAGTTTGTGGTGGGTTTTTTTGGTAATAATGCTCCCGAATTTGATAGTGGCTTGAAAATGGTGATTAACCCAACACGGTTAAGTGATTTAACCTCATCCACTCATAGTGTTGATGTCGGAGCCCTTTCTCCAGATTCGAATAAATCATACAAGATCATTAACGGCGCTAGTTCAGTAACTAGTCGCTCCGTTTCTAATCGACACTATCTCTATGATCCATCTAAGTCAGTGAAATATTGCTTTGTAGGCACACAGATACAGCGTAACGGCGAAATAATTGCCGACAACCTTGTGTATGCTAATGATCAATCTCAGAGTTATTTCAAATATGACGATACATCGCTTCATCGAGGCGGGCTTGTGCATCTTAGGTTCGTGTTTGAACAGTCCGGTGAAAGTAGTGTGTATCAACAAGATGTGCAGGTGCTGAATGTTCCATAATAAGCAAAAAGGCAATGTGTTAATTGTGACGCTCTTTGTCATTATCGTGATGGGGTATTTGGCGGCATCACTAATGAAAGTGACTTGGTCTAACCAAAGCGGAGTAACACGGGAATTTTTGGGGACTAAAGCATGGTTTACCGCTCAGTCGAGTAATGACTGGCTGTTAACGCAGTTTTTCCCTGTTAATCGATCGGCGGCCGTAGTGAGTGTGTGTAACGGTATTAAAGATGGCTCGCGAGCACCGGACAGCGGTTTATTCGACAAGGGATGCCAAATTACTCAGTTGGATTGCCAAAATACTGGGGTATTAACCGATAATGGTAAGAGTGTTGGCCTTTATGTAATCAAAAGCGTGGCCATTTGTGGCTCAGGTTTATCACAAGTTCAACGACAGCAAGAAGTTTGGGTGAGGGAGTAAATGTAAAAATGAATAACAAAAAATCGACACTTGTGGCTCTTGCCCTAGCTACTTTTTTTTCTAGTGGTGTCACCGCGTTGGAAAGTTATCTTCCAGCAAACGTTTGTCAGCTTTTTCCTGAACCGATTCAAGGTTGGAAGGGGTCAACCAGCAGGTTAAATATCACCAACGATACAGCTCATGCGACAGGGTGGTCTAGTGAATATCTAGCTGATAACGCCAATATATATAATTATCAACAAAATTGGCAAGGAGGCGCTAACTGGGATAACCTTCGTGTTGGTTTTGACGAAGGAGGCAATAGTTGGCAGCTATATAAAAAACCTGCCGCATCAAGTTGTAATGGCTATGGTTGTTTCCCAGCAGATGGTGTTTCAGGTGATGGAGTTGAAGTCGGTAAGGATGGTTTGGTTGAAAGCCGTAAAGCCGAAACGCCAACAAATATTACTCCGAATTTTGGTAGCCTTTCGTTAGATATCAATCCTGACAAGACGGATTCTTGGTTTTTTAAAAAATATAAAATAGAAGAGTTCTGTGAGGATAATCCAAGTATCTGTCGTTACGAATCTCGTTGGTTTCGCCCTAAAGAAGCAGAGGTTACAGTTCTTAGCAGCTTGAAGAGTTTGACGATCAATAACTATGGTGCCTCGTTTGATAAATTAACGGTTGTCATTGCAGATGGTGTCCAAGTTGAATCAGTTAATATCTCTAGAGGTGATAATGTTATCTTTCAGACACTGAATAACTCAACGGTTACTTTTGGCAATTGGAAGGAAGCTACTGGAGCGACGGTATATTTCTTTGGAAATAACTCCAGAATAAATATTGTGAATTCATTCAATATGGCAAATAAAATGAAAGTTGCCAATACGAACAGTGTCACGTTATATGCTCCAACAGGTGATATTAATTTTTCTACTGCTAACGATAATTTTTATGGTTTTGTTCTGGGTAAAACGGTGAGTTTTGAAAATCCGATCACAGTACATGGTGCAGTGACATCTCAAAATTTAACAATGAAGCACAACGTTGTAATACAAAAGCCAGATTATTCATGTGCCCCCCCACCACCTGTACAGCAATGTTCATTATTGCCAGAAGAAAACTTCAATTCAGGTTCATTGTCAAACTGGTCGGTGATGGGCTTTGGTACCAGTGACGAGCCCCATATCTCTGATGGACGTTTCATCTTAAACTCAAATAAACCAGAGCAGGCAACAGCCTCTGCATATAACTATATTTTTCCGTCAGATCAGAACTATTTAGAGATTGAGTTTGATCACAATGCATATGGTGGGAATGGTGCTGACGGTGTTGCGCTGGTGATTTCTGATGCGAGTGTCCCTCCTCAAACCGGGGCATTTGGTGGTCCGCTTGGTTACGGGATGAAGCTTCTAAAGAATCACTACCCTGAAGTCTCCAAAGATGTAGAAGGCTTTGCTGGTGGTTGGCTAGGTATTGGTATTGATGAGTTTGGTAACTACATTCGTGAAGGAAGCGAGAAAATCGTTTCAAATAGTGTTGCTGATAATGTTGGGGTGCGTGGACAGGGCGTCCAAGATGCGAATGGTAAGTGGTTGAAAGGTTATCCGTATATCACTGGCAAAAAATACAGCAGCTCGTTGGATAATCGAAAAGGTAAAGAGAAACTGCATCGTTATAAAGTAGTTTTAAATTCGCGTAACACCGATACGATAACGCTGGCTGTATTTCGAAAAGTCGGAAAAAATGGCGGATGGGATCCTGTTATCGAAGAGTTTAACGTTTTGGAAAAAGGTGGTTTTAACTATATTCCAGATAACTTCCGTCTGTCGGTAACGGCATCCACAGGTATGCTTACCAATACGCATGATATTGATAACTTCCGAGTCTGTGCGGACAAGTACTCGCGATTAACAGATGGTATTCATCATTTCGAGTTTGACTACTCAGGCTCAGGCAGTACGTGTCAGGCTTCTGATGTGACACTTAGAGCTTGTATGAATGAAAGTTGTTCTGAGCAATATCCTAGAGATGCATACGATGATGGCAGCTTAACGCCTCTCTCTGTCACTTTACTTCCATCTACTGGCAATAATGTTGCCAACTGGGTTGGTGGTACAAATGTACAGTTTGAGAATGAAACTCAGCTTGAGCTGCAAGGTTCAAGAGCTGGCGATATTACTTTGGGTATCGATCAAAGTTCCGTACCACAGTTTGGCTTTGAAGGGGCACGATGTCGAATTAATGGCGGGCCACTATCTGCTAACAACTGTAATGTAACCTTCGCTTCAAATGTGCTTGCGGTGAATGTTAATGATGTAGTTGCTAGTCGCGAAACTACGGGGGAGGACTACCTATCGTTTTGTTCAACTCGAACTGAAGACGGAGGTGAATCTCGCGGTGTTAATATGTCGATTGATTATGAAGTGGCACCGATCGATAGCTCTCAACCTGTCGTGATTTCTTACAAGAAAAAAGTGAAAGATCAGGCTGTGGAATGGAGTTCAAATGTCGAGCTAACCAGAGCTAATAAATACCTGCCTAATGTTTATTTTGATGATGAAGGCAAGGCATTCTTTAAGTTGAGATACTCTGAAGCTGGAAAGGTCAAACTTAAAGCCAGTGTTGAAGGGGTTGATGACTCGGATGGATTCGGCAGCTTCGTTAGTTTTCCTTCAAAACTGAAAGTTACTGCAAAGAGTGGTGATAAGAGCGGAGAGTGCACCAACAGTGAAAATGGCTGTTCTTCGGGGTTTGTTGCTGCTGGTGAAGTTTTTGAGTTAACCATCTCGGCATTGCAAGATGATGATACGGTTGCTGAGAACTATCAAGAGAAGACTATTACGGTTAGTAATAAAGTGAAGTACCCGTCTAATGGTTCATTAGCCAAACTTCTAAATGAGAAGCTACCAGAATCAAGTAAATGGTCTCGTGGCAGTGTGACGTTTGATCAATCGGTTTCAGAAGTCGGTGTTTTCGAGCTTATTGCTGAGGCACCAGTTGCTAAAGATGAAAATGGCGATGATATTGGCACATCTCTATATCTTGGTAGTAATGCATTTAAAATAGCCGATGGTAAGTCAACCATTGGGCGCTTCTATCCGGATTACTTTAAAGTCACCGGGACAGAGTGGACCTACCCTGATAATCAGAATCAATCTGTATATATGGGACAGAATTTTGAATCGGTTAAGTTTGAAGTCACAGCATATAACGCTAACGGTTACACAACTCAAAATTATGGTGGTTTTGCCAATTCTTTAAAAGCAGATTTGTATTTGGCTGGTGGTTACTCAGATAGACTTAGCATTTTGGATTCCGATTTGACTAGTGATAACTGGTCGGGAGCTGTGTGGAGCAAAACTTGGGATAACTCAGTTTATTGGCGTAAAGATTTATCTTTGCCGAGTCCCGATGGTCCATTTAATTCAAAACTACCGGCAGACAAGGATAGTTCCATCGAAACGTCTATTTCGCTTTCACTTAATAATAATGGAACTAAAGTATCTGGCTATGTTGATCCTACGATGTTCTTAAAAGAAGGGCAAAATAGCACTGAAGATAGAATGGTTTCGCAACAGCTACTATCGCAACCTGATGTCAGGTTTGGTCGCATAGCTCTGGATGATGTGGGAGTGAATCAGGGTAAATCTGTTAATATCCCCCTTAGAGTGGAGTATTGGAGAGATACCCGATTCGTTTTAAACAGTAAGGATAACGGGACAACAGTGTCCCCAACTCTAAAAAGCCAGGAGCCAGTTTGGCCTGATGATGGCTCCGACTGCGACATTTTACTTGAAGGCGTCAGAACGACGGTTAACGATGGTGCCATGCGTGAACTTATTGCTAAGCAAGAGCGCGCAGACTGTGGACGTCAACAAGCTGAAGTTTGGCTTAATCTCGATCCTAGTGGTAACAACCTCCCTTGGCTCAAATACGACTGGGACAATGATGGCTCCGAAGAAAACCCATCCTCCGTCGTCACCTTTGGTATTCATCGAGGTAACGATCGCGTGATTTACCGTGGTGAGCCAGGGTTAACCGGACAGTAACAACTTAGGTTTTTGCCCTTAAGTTAGGAAACTGCAAGAAATTGAGGCTTTCTGCTCATGTTTGTGTACCAATACCTTGCTGTGACAGCGAGGCATTGGTACATTTAGAGCAATTTTTGTCTTCTATATTTTTGCAGGATGAGCGAAGAGTATGTTTAAGAAACTTCGTGGCATGTTTTCTAACGATCTATCTATCGATTTAGGTACAGCCAACACTCTAATTTACGTAAAAGGGCAAGGAATTGTCCTTGATGAACCTTCTGTAGTTGCTATTCGTCAAGATCGTGTAGGTTCTGCAAAAAGCGTTGCTGCAGTCGGTCACGCAGCAAAACAGATGCTTGGTCGTACACCTGGCAACATTTCCGCTATCCGCCCAATGAAAGACGGCGTAATCGCTGACTTCTACGTAACCGAAAAAATGCTTCAGCACTTTATCAAGCAAGTGCACGATAACAGCATCCTAAAGCCAAGCCCACGTGTTCTTGTTTGTGTTCCTTGTGGTTCTACCCAAGTTGAGCGTCGCGCAATTCGTGAATCAGCACTTGGTGCTGGTGCGCGTGAAGTTTACCTAATCGACGAGCCAATGGCGGCGGCAATTGGTGCTGGTTTACGCGTATCTGAGCCGACAGGTTCAATGGTGGTCGATATCGGTGGTGGTACAACTGAAGTTGCCGTTATCTCTCTAAACGGTGTGGTTTACTCATCGTCTGTACGTATCGGTGGTGACCGCTTTGATGAAGCTGTGATCAACTACGTACGTCGTAACTACGGCAGCTTGATTGGTGAAGCAACGGCTGAAAAGATCAAACACGAAATCGGTTCTGCTTACCCTGGCGATGAAGTTCAAGAGATTGAAGTTCGCGGTCGTAACCTTGCAGAGGGTGTGCCACGCAGCTTTAGCTTGAACTCAAACGAGATCCTAGAAGCGCTTCAAGAGCCGCTATCTGGCATCGTCTCAGCAGTCATGGTTGCACTAGAGCAGTGTCCACCAGAGCTTGCTTCAGACATTTCTGAAAACGGTATGGTACTAACCGGTGGTGGTGCACTACTTAAAGACCTAGACCGTCTACTAATGGAAGAAACTGGTATTCCTGTTGTTATCGCGGAAGATCCACTAACGTGTGTTGCGCGTGGTGGCGGTAAAGCTCTAGAAATGATCGACATGCACGGTGGCGATCTGTTCTCTGAAGAATAAAGGTTTAGGTGAAGCTCATGTCGGGCTTCACCTTCATTTCTGCTCTCTCTGTAATTCAAACATGCTCCATACCTAAAAGTATTTAGTTAAGTATTTTTAGGTTGCCAAGTAAGGCTCAATAATCATGGAAGCAATCAGGTCAAAAACAAGATGAAACCGATTTTCGGCAGAGGTCCGTCTCTGCAATTACGTCTGTTTTTTGCTGTCATCGTGTCGGCGAGCTTAATGCTGGCCGATAGTCGTCTAGATACGTTTTCCAACGTTCGATACCTACTAAACAGTATGGTTGCACCGATTCAGTACGCAGCGAATTTGCCTCGTAGTATGTTCGATGGCGTATTTGAACGTTTTAATTCTCATCAGGCATTAGTTGAAGGCAATCGCAGCTTAAAGCGAGAAGTGTTACGCCTGAAAAGCGAGCTTATCTTGCTCGACCAATATAAAGAAGAAAACCAACGCCTACGTAAGTTGTTAGGATCTTCATTTGTCCGTGATGAAAAGAAAGTCGTGACAGAAGTAATGGCGGTGGATACTTCACCTTATCGTCATCAAGTGGTGATCGATAAAGGCCGTATTGATGGTGTTTACGTTGGTCAGCCTGTTATCAATGAGAAAGGCATCGTTGGTCAGGTCACGTTTGTCGCAGCGCACAACGCACGTGTTCTGCTGCTAACGGACGCGAAAAATGCAATTCCTGTCCAGGTGATCCGCAATGATATCCGAGTGATCGCATCGGGCAATGGTGAAATGGATGAAATCCAACTAGAACACATTCCAACCAGCACAGATATTCAGGTTGGTGATTTATTGGTGACATCCGGTTTAGGTGGCATTTACCCTGAGGGATACCCAGTCGCGACGGTTACCAATGTGGATCACGATACGCGTCAAGAGTTCGCTTCAATCAAGGCTGAGCCGGTTGTGGAGTTTGATCGCTTACGCTACCTACTGCTGATTTGGCCGAATGAAGACCGTCAACACAAAGTACTGCGGTCCAATGTAGATGAAGGGTTAGAGCAAGAACAAGAGGTAACCGATGGCCAATAATGTATTGAGTAGCCGAATGGTGATTGGCGTCAGTTTCTTCGTTGCACTGGTACTGCAAACCATTCCATGGCCAGGTGTGTTAGATGTGTTACGCCCTTCATGGTTGTTCCTTGTTACGTGTTATTGGGTGTTGGCACTACCGCACCGAGTGAACGTCGGAACTGCGCTAGTGCTAGGCTTATTGTGGGATATCTTGATCGGCTCAACGCTTGGAATTCGTGGCATGATGATGTCGATCGTTATCTACCTCGTTGCGCTGAATTTCCTGTTGATTCGTAACATGGCATTGTGGCAACAGTCGATTTTAATTGCCTTTTTTACTGCGTTATTGGAAGTTTTGATATTCTGTGGGGAATATTTGAACCAAGACGTAGTATTTAATCCATTATCTCTGTGGACGGCGGCAATAAACTGTATACTTTGGCCATGGATGTTTTTATTAATGCGACGAGTTCGTCGTGCATGGCACGTAAGGTAAAGCGGTGAAGAAAAGCTTATCTCTCGTTCTCGCATCGGGTTCTCCGAGAAGAAAAGAGCTGCTTGCTCAACTGGGTTATGATTTTGAGATCGTATTGCCTGATGTTGAGGAAGCCAAACAGGCTCATGAGCAAGCACGAGATTACGTGTTGCGTCTTTCTTTGGAAAAAGCTCAGGCAGGCTTAGCGTTGGCTAAGCCTGATTCCGTTGTATTGGGCTCTGATACGGTCGTAGTATGCGATGACCGTGTGCTAGAAAAACCAAAAAGTTTTGAAGATTCAAAGCGTATGCTTACTGACTTATCGGGTCGTCGCCATCAAGTGATGACTGCGGTGAGCGTTGTATCATCGGAACAACAACATTCAGTGGTCGTTACCACTGACGTGTGGTTCAAACCACTGACTCACGAAGAAATCGAACAATATTGGCAGTCAGGAGAGCCATGCGATAAAGCTGGAAGTTATGGTATTCAGGGACTCGGAGGGCGATTTGTCACCCGAATCGAAGGCAGTTATCACGCTGTAGTAGGCTTACCTTTGTTCGAAACCGATCAGCTAATTCAAGAATTTTTATAATTGTTTTGAGGTGTGCACATGAGTGCAGAATTGCTGCTTAACGTGACCCCGAGTGAAACTCGTGTGGCCATGATTGAAGGTGGAGTACTACAAGAAATACATATCGAGCGCGAATCGCGTCGCGGTATTGTGGGCAATATATACAAAGGCAAAGTAAGCCGAGTGTTACCAGGTATGCAGGCGGCTTTCGTCGACATTGGTTTAGATAAAGCGGCATTTTTACATGCGTCAGATATTGTTCCTCATACCGAATGTGTGGCAGAAAACGAAAAACAGCAGTTTCAAGTCCGTGATATCTCTGAGCTGGTACGCCAGGGACAAGACATTGTTGTGCAAGTGGTCAAAGATCCGCTCGGCACAAAAGGTGCGCGTTTAACGACGGATATCACCTTACCTTCGCGTTATCTTGTTTTTATGCCGGGGGCCAGCCATGTCGGTGTTTCGCAGCGTATTGAAAGTGAAAAAGAGCGCGAGCGTTTGAAAAAGGTGGTGAACCATTACTGCGATGAGCACGGTGGTTTTATCATTCGTACCGCGGCAGAAGGCGCTGATGAAAAAGAGCTATCTCAAGATGCGGCATTTCTAAAGCGTTTGTGGCTAAAAGTCATGGAGCGTCGCTCAAAATACAAAACGCGTTCAACACTTTACGGTGAACTCGGCTTAGCTCAACGCATTCTGCGTGACTTTGTTGGCACAGAGCTCGATAAGATCATGGTCGACTCCCGCCTTGAATATGAAAACCTGAAAGAATTCACTTCTGAGTATGTACCGGAGCTAACAGATAAGCTTGAGCTTTACGAAGGTGACAAGCCAATCTTTGACATGTACGACACCGAAAACGAAATTCAGCGTTCTTTAGAGCGCAAGGTCGAGCTAAAATCGGGCGGCTATTTGATCATCGATCAAACCGAAGCCATGACCACCATCGACATCAACACGGGTGCATTTGTTGGTCGTCGTAATCTCGAAGAGACTATCTTCAATACCAATATAGAGGCAACGCAAGCTATTGCGCGTCAGCTACGTTTACGTAACCTCGGCGGTATCATCATTATTGATTTTATCGATATGGCATCCGAAGAGCATCGTCAGCGAGTACTTACCTCACTGGAAACGGCGCTGGCGAAAGACCGAGTAAAAACCAACATCAACGGCTTTACCCAGCTTGGCTTAGTTGAAATGACGCGTAAGCGCACACGAGAAAGTATTGAACATATCTTGTGTTCTGGCTGTCCTACTTGTGAAGGCCGTGGCAGCGTGAAAACGGTCGAAACTGTATGCTTTGAGATATTACGCGAGATTACTCGTGTGAACCGTGCTTACGACGCCGATAATTTTGTCGTGTACGCATCGCCGTTTGTTGCTGAAGCGCTATTGGGCGATGAGTCTCATGCGTTGGCTGAGCTCGAAGTATTTATTGGCAAGCAAGTGCGAGTTCAGGCTGAACCCCTGTACATTCAGGAACAGTTTGACGTCGTAATGATGTAATTTGGAACATTTGTGAATTCTGGTGTTAACCGTTTTGTGCGTTTTTGTGCGTGGAGTTTAGTTACTGTATTGGTGTTATTAGCCATATTAGTGACCACGCTGCGCGTCACATTGCCGCAACTTAACCATTTCCAAGATGAGATCAAAACCTGGGTCAAACAAGGCACAGGTTTTGACGTTTCTATTGCTAATGTCGCAGGGACGTGGCGCAATAATCATCCCTCAATTGCGTTACTGGGTTTAGAGGCAAATCTACCAAACGTGCAAGATGCACGCTTCGCTGTTGAAGAAGTCCAAATTGAGTTCGACCTTATTCAATCTCTTTTTCAACTTAAACCTGTAGTTGCAGACCTTACCATTCATAACCTCGCTTTAGACATTCACACGGTAGACATTCTGCCGACTTCTCATCGTCAAGATCCGAAGCCTGAAGTGGATAAGAGCGAAGTGAAACTCATTGACCAACTCGACTCACTTCTTTTACGTCAGTTCGAAGATTTCACTATTAGCGATTCACGGATTTGGTATAAGTCTGTGTCAGGTGAAACTCGCCGTTTAGATATCGAGCAGCTTCGTTGGAGCAATCAAGGGAAACGTCACGTAGCCGAAGGCACGGTTAGCATTGCCGATGTTCGCCTGAACTCATTGTTAGTAAGCGCTAACTTTAAAGATCATGGCTCGTTGCGTGATGTATCTGGTGAGTTTTACGTGAGTGCTCAAGATGTCTCGGTCACACCTTGGCTGACCACTTACATGCAAGAAGAGTCAGGAGCAGAGTCGGGTAAAGTCAGCTTAAATACTTGGCTAACGCTCAAACATAGCCAACCGCATGATGCTTATGTTGAATTGCTGCCTTCCGAGTTGGTGTGGAATGAAGATGGACATCATGAGCTGTTTATTGAGTCTGGAATTTTCAATCTTCGACCAGATAAACAAGGCTGGAAAGTAAATGGCCACTCACTTCAGATCAGAACCGATAATACCCCTTGGCCAGAGCTAGACGTCGCGTTTGATTGGCAACCAAACGGCTGGATGCTTAATCTCTCTCAACTCGACATCGAAGCACTCATTCCGCTCATCAAGCTGGCTCCGGAGTCAGAGTCGACCAGTGACCTTATTAACAAACTAGCACCGAAAGGTCGGGTCGAAGATGTCCGATTGTCAATGAACGGTGGTTTAGACACCTTACGCTACTCGGCTGAACTGGATGAACTCGCGATGACACAATGGGAGCTCCTACCCGGGTTTCATCACGTACAGGGCAGCGTATCGGGGGATGTGAATCAAGCTAAAGCAAAAGTCACCGTCATTGATGATGTCTTTCCGTACGGTGATGTATTCCAAGCTCCGCTGAATATCAAACAAGGTGAAGTCGATATTATCTGGCAGCAAGATGATGCGGGTTGGCGTTTGTGGTCGGATAAAGTGACGGCAGCAACGCCTGATCTTCAAGTTTTGGGGGCATTTCGTCTTGATTTCCCAAAAGAACAAAGCCCATTTTTATCGTTCTATGCCGAAGCGGATCTCTACAACGCGGGTGAAACATGGCGCTATCTACCGACTCTGGCACTTGGACAAGACTTGACCGACTATCTTTCGACCGCGATTCAGGGCGGAAAAGTGAATACAGCGAAATTGTTGTGGTATGGCGAGTTAGGTGATTTTCCTTACAAAGAACATAATGGCATGTTCCAAGCTTGGGTTGGATTAAAAGACGCGAAATTTAGCTTTGATACGGCATGGCCAACCATCACGGATTTGCAGCTAGACTTGCTGTTTGAAAATGATGCCATGTATTTGGATTCAAAATCAGCCACACTAAATGGCGTTCATGCCAAGCGTATCACTGGGCGAATCCCTGAGTTGGCAGAAGGTGGACACATCGAGATTGAAGCGAAAGCAAGCGCGCCGGGTAATGAAGTCCGTGACTACATGATGGCGACGCCATTAGTGGATTCAGTCGGTGCCGCATTGACAGCGCTGCAAGTGAGTGGTCCCGTTTACTCTGAGTTTCAACTCAATATACCGTTTGATTTTGAGAAAGAGTCTCGCGCTTGGGGTTATGCAGATTTAACAGAAAATCGTGTTGATATTGAAGCGCCGCCAATGACGCTTGAAAACGCCACAGGGCGCATCACCTTCGACAATGATGTGGTTACCACATCGGGTTTGTCGGCCGAATTATTACAACAGCCTATCTCTCTTGATTTCCATGGAGAGAGTGCGGAGCAAGGCTACAACGTGACAATTAATACATTAGGAGATTGGGATGTCGAGCCTCTCAAACCCTATGTCGGTGAGCGTTGGTTAAACCTTGTTTCTGGCCATGCGCCGTGGCAAATGGACATTGACTTGCAACTCAATGATGTTGGTTTCACTTATCAGCTTGAAGTGCTGGCGCAGCTAAATCGTCTGGCTAGTCAATATCCTTATCCTTTAGCGAAACAAATTGGCGAGTCTGGGCAAGCGAAACTGCAAGCATCCGGCAACCAAGAGAGTATTTCAGCAAGACTACAGATCCCAAATGTGAAGTATCAAACTGAGATAGATATCGCTGGCGATGTCCCGGTTCTGACTGCGACTCATTTAATGGTTGGCAAAGGTGGCTTCCGGATTAGTCCTATTGTCGGGCACGATGCTTCGGTGCGTGTCGAAGAACTGAATTTAGACCAATGGGCGGAGCTTGCGCAGGTCTCTGAGAGCAAGCCTTCATCGTCTGTTTTGGCAAGCATGAAAACGCCGACCATTCCATTGCCGACACGCATTGAAGTTGAAACGCCAAACTTACAGCTCGGTGGGATTGAGTTTCATGATGTGGGTTTTTCAGCAAGCAAGAAAAATTTGAGTTGGCAACTCGATGTGGACAGTCAAGAGGTTAAAGGGAAAGCTAACTATCTGAAACCCTATGATCTATCGGTCTCTCTAGAGCACTTGCATCTGTACATCCCAGGGTTTGAAGAGATGACCAAAGAGCGCAGTTCAATCTTTGCGAGTGAAGATCAAAACGCACCTTTGATTACCAATTTTGACCGCAAGTTTCACGCAGAGATGCCAAACTTAACTTTGAACATTGATGATTTTTGGCTGCAAGGCTACAAAGTGGGCAAAGTGAATGTTGATTTGCAGCGTCGCGAGAACCGCTTGGAGTGGAAAAATATCACCTTTAGTAGCGGCAAAAACCGCATTGATATGAGTGGTTGGTGGGACCTGACGAAAGAGAGTAGTCATTCCAAATTAACCATGAAAATGAAAGGTGATAACAACACCGATCTTATGGAGCGCTTTGGTATTACATCAGGCATTCAACAAGCACCATTTGAGATCAATGCCAATATGGAATGGGACGGCGCACCTTGGTCAATGAAGACACAAACCTTGCAAGGAAACGTCTCAACGGAATTTGGTAAAGGCGTGATCAGTGAAGTTAGTGGTGCGGCACGCTTGTTAGGCTTGTTCAGCTTGGATTCTATCATCCGTAAGATGCAGCTCGACTTTACCGACGTATTCGATAAAGGCATGGCATTCAACTCGATCACGGGAACGGGCAAAATCCAAGACGGTGTGTTTATCACCAATGATATCGTAATGGATGCGTTAGCAGGGGAAATGCAAATCCGCGGCATCGCTAATATGAACAGCAGAATGGTTGATGCGGAAGTGAAATTCACACCAGACATCACATCAGGCCTACCAATGCTGACCGCGTTTGCCGTTGCGCCTCAAACTGCTTTGTATGTCTTGGCCATCTCTACGGTGATATCTCCGGTGGTTGAGGTCTTCACTCAAGTCAATTATGAAGTGAAAGGCCCACTAGATTCACCAACGGTGAAAGAAATTTCGCGAAGTAAAGGTGAATATAAGCTGCCAGAAAAACTGCGTGAACAGGCCAAATAACTCACCGAATATAATGGAATAGGGAGGAAACACATGGAGCGTGTTGGCATTATTCAAATGACTTCGGGTCCGGATATTAACGCGAATTTGGACTTCATTGAAAAACAGTGTGCTTTAGCGAGCAAGCAAGGTGCCAAACTTGTTCTTACTCCTGAAAATACAGTGCTATTTTCCAGTCGCGAAGCTTATCATCAACATGCAGAGCCACTTGGCAGTGGCATGATTCAACAGCGGCTCTGTGAAATCGCTAGAAAGAACCAGTTAACGCTAATTGTCGGAAGCATGCCCATTCAAACCGCAAAAGGTGTCACCACCACAACACTTGTATTTCCGCCGCACGGTAAATGCATTGCTCACTATGACAAACTGCATATGTTTGATGTCGACGTAGCCGATGGTTATGGTAGTTATCGTGAGTCGGATACGTTTATGGCGGGTAATCAAATAGTCGTTGCGGAAACTGATATCGGCAGTGTTGGATTGAGTATTTGTTATGATTTACGTTTCCCAGAACTTTATAAAGTATTGCGTCAAGAAGGGGCGGATATCATTGTGGTGCCCGCTGCGTTTACCGCTGTGACGGGGCAAGCTCACTGGGAAGTATTATTGCGAGCTAGAGCGATTGAGACACAATGTTGGATTTTGGCAAGCGGACAAACTGGAACGCATCCATGTGGACGAAAAACATGGGGACACTCAATGGTCGTTGACCCTTGGGGACGTATCCATAAACAGCTTCAGGATGAAGTAGGTTTATTGGTGACTGAGATAGATTTGTCACAAAGCCAACAAGTAAGGCAGAATATGCCGCTGACTCAACACAGTCGCTTTCAAAATGAATTGAGACGGAAATAAAAGAGCTAACTATGAGCACAAACCAAATAGAACAGGCACTCCTTGCCCCAAATGGTCTGACAGAACAAGACATTGCTGACACGCTTGCCAGCATTGCGACGCGCCAGATCGATTATGCGGACATTTACTTTCAGTCCAGCTGGCATGAGTCTCTGGTTCTAGAAGACAGCATCATCAAAGATGGCTCTTTTAACATTGATTGTGGTGTTGGTGTCCGTGCAGTAACTGGCGAGAAAACAGGCTTTGCCTACTCTGATCAAATCCAGCCTGAAGGCCTGAAGCAGAGTGCAATGGCGGCGCGCGGTATTGCTCAGCAAGGGCAAAATGGCAAAGTCCAAGCGTTTAAACGCACCGAAAACCAAGCGTACTACGCGGCTGTGAATCCACTAGCTGAATGGGAAAAGCAGCAAAAAACAGAATTACTCAAATCTCTAGATGCTTACATCCGCACTAAAGAACCATTGATTAAAGAAGTTTCGATCAGCATCAGCGGTGTGCATGAGCAGATGCTTGTTGCGGCAACAGACGGTACTTATGCAGGCGATATTCGTCCTTTGGTGCGTTTGTCTATTAGCGTGCTCGCACAAAAAGGTGAACGACGTGAACGCGGTAGTGCTGGTGGCGGCGGCCGTTTCGGTTACGATTTCTTTTTAACGGAAAGCAATGGTGTGAAACAAGCTTTTCATTACGCAGACGAAGCGATTCGCATGGCGTTAATCAACCTTGAAGCAGAAGCCGCACCAGCTGGCATGATGCCAGTGGTATTGGGCTCAGGTTGGCCTGGCGTGTTGCTACACGAAGCGGTAGGTCATGGCCTAGAAGGTGACTTTAACCGGAAGGAATCTTCGGTTTTCTCTGGCAAAATGGGTCAACAAGTGACGTCTTCGTTGTGTACCATCGTCGATGATGGCACGTTAAAAGACCTTCGTGGTTCACTGAATGTGGATGATGAAGGGGTAAACGGTCAGTACAACACGCTTATCGAGAATGGTGTGCTGAAAGGCTATATGCAAGACAAGCTAAACGCGCGGCTAATGGGTGTAAATCCAACGGGTAACGGTCGTCGTGAATCGTATGCACACTTGCCAATGCCTCGTATGACCAACACCTACATGCTTCCAGGTGAACATACGCCAGAAGAAATTATCTCGACGGTCGAGAAAGGGTTGTATGCGCCAAACTTTGGTGGCGGCCAGGTGGACATTACTTCGGGTAAGTTTGTGTTCTCTGCATCGGAAGCGTACTTGATTGAAAACGGTAAAATTACGCGCCCTGTTAAAGGTGCGACGTTGATTGGCTCAGGTATCGAAGCAATGCAGCAAGTGTCTATGGTCGGTAACGACCTAAGTATCGACAAGGGCGTTGGCGTATGTGGTAAAGCAGGTCAAAGTGTGCCAGTTGGTGTTGGTCAGCCGACCTTGAAGCTGGACTCACTGACAGTGGGTGGCACGGAGTAACTCAGTCGAATCGTTATAAAAAGAGCGCTCATTAGAGCGCTCTTTTGCTTTGTGAGTCGGTGTCAATTACAGGTTTTCTTCAGCAAATTCCGCCAAGCGGCTACGAACCACGCCGTTGAGGTGAATATTTGCGCTGCCTTCAAAGTTCTTGAAGCGCTCAACCATGTACGTCAATCCTGATGTCACTGGGGTGAGGTAATGAGAGTCAATCTGCGCCAAGTTACCGGAGCAGACGATTTTGGTTCCTTCGCCACAGCGGGTAATGATGGTTTTGATTTGTGATGCAGTGAGGTTTTGACACTCATCAAGCAGTACAAACGCATTTTGAATCGAACGGCCACGCATAAAGTTGATCGATTTAAATTGAATGTTGGCTTTATCGCAGATGTACTTCAATGAGCCTTCAGTGCAGTGATCGTGTTTATGTAGTGCTTCCAAGGTATCGGTCACCGCCGCTAACCACGGCATCATTTTCTCCTCTTCGGAGCCGGGTAAGAAGCCGATGGATTCACCGATATCTGGCGTGTTACGTGTTACGATAATTTTATCGAACATGCTTTTTTCAATGGTTTGCTCCAATGCTGCTGCCATTGCCAGTAATGTCTTACCACTACCCGCCGCACCCGTTAGAATCACCAAGTCAATTTCTGGATCGAGTAAGGCATCTAACGCCATTCCCTGGTAGATATTTTTAGGTGTGATGTCCCAAGCCTTACGATGCATTAGACGTTCGCGGCTCAGGTCGAGAAGCGTTAGCTTGTCTTCATTGATGGTTTCTACGCGACCAGCAAAGTCACTGTCTTCATCAATAACGTATTGGTTGATAAAGGTTGGGTCGAAGGGTTCGCGACTGAGTTTGTGGTAAGTTTTTCCGCCCAGAGCATAGCTTTCTACTTCCTCAATACCGCTCCAGAAATCACCTTCACGCAATTGAAAGCCTTTGGTTAGGTATTGAATGTCGTCAATCAGTTGGTCGGTTCTATAGTCCTCAACAAAGCGTACACCAGCCCCTTTGGCTCGCAGACGCATGTTGATGTCTTTCGTGATCAGTACCACTTCACGTGGTGCACGTTTATTTTGCAGATAAAGCACCGCGTTGAGAATACGGTTGTCACCGGCTTTGTCGGCGAAGGCTTTGACAGTTTCCTGCAGTTCAAAATCCGCCAAAATGGAAATAGTACCTTGGTCGGGGTTGTCTTTAGAAACAGGAATGCCTTCAGAGATTTCATCTGGCGTTGCTTCTTTAAACAAATCTTCCAAGGTGCGAATAGCCACGCGCGCATCTCTTGCAACGTCGCGCTTACTGTCTTTGATTCGGTCGAGTTCTTCCAACACGGTCATGGGGATAACGACATCGTGTTCTTGGAAAGAGAAGATGGCAAAGGGTTCATGAAGAAGAATGTTGGTATCGAGTACAAACAGTTTCCGATCGGTATCGCCCATAGCGTCTCCTTGCCGTAGTACGGCTCTGCATGCGAGTTGTTAGGTCGTTTCCAAATAGGTGTGAAGTGACCTAACTCTGATTGCTTGCAATAGAGGTTGTCGGGCTGATGTCGGCTAGTGTGCAACCGAGTAGCAAGACAACTTACTGCAAACCCGTGTTGATCCTAATCGTGTACTAACGCGCTTAAATCATATGCAATGGTTTTAAACGCCCCTCATTAGAAGTATACGTAATATTTACGTTCTACAACTTAATAATTGGCATGAGTATTTTACAATTTGATTGCATTTAGAGTTTGGGAAAAAAAGTTTCTGCTTGGTGCGGTTTCGGCGTGACCTAAATCACAGCTTCAAGTAAGATTAGCGACCTTTTTCTGCGTATAGGCTACGTCCGATTTATCATGTTGAGCTGGCTTAAAAAATACTCAGTTCATACTGGAATGACGAATGCTATCGGCATAGCAGAAGCCAGAATCAGATCTAAACTATTATCCATGCCTACGGGCATGAGTAGACCAACAAGAAATACGAATCAAGAACTAATAACGAGGTAGTCAATTCATGACATTTGCTTTGGGGCAGCGCTGGATTAGCGATACGGAAAGCGATTTAGGTTTAGGTACCGTTGTAGCAATGGATGCTCGTACTGTGACATTGATGTTTGCAGCGTCAGAGGAAAACCGAGTTTACGCACGTAACGATGCACCTGTTACCCGAGTCACCTTTAATGTTGGGGATGTCATCGATTGCCAAGAAGGTTGGTCTCTAAAAGTAGAAGAAGTACTGGAAGATGAAGGTCTTTACACCTATTTCGGTACTCGTGAAGACACGCAAGAAACCGCTGTTGTTCTGCGTGAGATTTTCCTTAGCAACCAAATTCGTTTTAACAAACCTCAAGATAAGTTGTACGCCGGTCAAATCGACCGTATGGACAACTTTGTTCTGCGTTACCGTGCGCTAACCAACCAGTTTGAGCAGCATAAGAGCCCAATGCGTGGCCTATGTGGTATGCGTGCAGGTTTGATCCCTCATCAGCTTTACATCGCGCACGAAGTTGGCCGTCGTCACGCGCCACGCGTCTTGTTGGCGGATGAGGTAGGTTTGGGTAAAACCATCGAAGCGGGCATGATCATCCACCAACAAGTTCTGTCTGGTCGTGCCGAACGCATTTTGATTGTGGTGCCTGAAACACTGCAGCATCAATGGCTGGTTGAGATGATGCGTCGTTTCAATCTGCATTTCTCTATCTTTGACGAAGAGCGCTGTATCGAAGCTTTTGCGGATGCAGAAAACCCATTTGATACTCAGCAATATGTGCTGTGTTCTTTGGATTTCCTACGCAAGAGCCGCAAGCGTTTTGAACAAGCACTGGAAGGTGAATGGGACCTACTGGTTGTTGATGAAGCGCATCACCTTGAATGGAGCCAAGATAAACCGAGCCGTGAATACCAAGTGGTAGAAGGCTTGGCTGAACGTACTCCAGGTGTGTTGCTACTGACTGCAACGCCAGAGCAGCTTGGTCGTGAGAGTCACTTTGCTCGTCTGCGTTTGTTGGATCCAGACCGCTTCTATGATTACGAAGCATTCGTTGAGGAAGAAGAGCAATACGCGCCCGTAGCTGATGCGATTACTTCACTCTTTTCCGGTGAAAAGCTACCTAATGAAGCAAAAAACCAGATCACTGAGTTATTGTCTGAACAAGACGTAGAACCACTTTTCCGCATTATCGAAAGTGAAGCGGACGAAGAAGCTAAAGCGTCGGCACGCCAAGAGCTGATCGATAACTTGATGGATCGCCATGGTACAGGGCGTGTTCTGTTCCGTAACACGCGCGCGGCCATCAAAGGCTTCCCTACGCGTAACGTGCATCTGATGCCAATGGATATTCCACCGCAATACACTACATCAATGCGTGTTGCTGGGATGATTGGCGGTAAGATGAGTTCTGAAGCACGTGCGATGAAGAACCTTTACCCGGAAGAAATTTTCCAAGAATTTGAAGGCGATGACGCGAGCTGGTGGCAGTTTGACTCGCGTGTGAATTGGTTGCTTGAAAAAGTAAAAGAGAAGCGCAGCGAGAAAATCCTCGTGATTGCTTCTCGTGCGAGTACCGCGCTGCAATTGGAGCAAGCACTGCGTGAGCGTGAAGGTATCCGCGCCACTGTTTTCCACGAAGGTATGTCGATTCTTGAACGTGATAAAGCGGCGGCTTACTTTGCGCAAGAAGAAGGTGGAGCACAAGTTCTTATCTGTAGCGAAATCGGCTCTGAAGGTCGTAACTTCCAGTTTGCCAACCAACTTGTCATGTTCGACTTGCCATTTAACCCAGACTTGCTTGAGCAACGTATTGGTCGTTTGGACCGTATCGGTCAAAATCGCGATATCGACATTCATGTTCCTTACCTGAAAGGCACATCGCAAGCGATCCTAGCACGTTGGTTCGATGAAGGCCTGAACGCTTTTTCGGAAACCTGCCCAACAGGCCGTGCTGTTTACGATAAGTACTCCGATGATCTGATTGAAATTCTTGCCTCTGGTGATACCAGCACGCTAGATGAGATCATTGAAGCGTCAGCAAAAATGAATAAAGAGCTGAAATCCCAATTGGAGCAAGGCCGTGATCGCCTATTAGAAATGCATTCGAATGGCGGAGAAAAAGCACAACAAATCGTTGAGAAAATTGAATCAACTGACGGCGATACCAATCTGGTCACCTTCGCACTTTCTCTTTTTGACACGATTGGCTTGAATCAAGACGATAAAGGTGAAAACGCCCTGATTGTGACCCCATCTGAGCACATGATGGTGCCAAGCTACCCAGGTCTGCCATACGAAGGAGCGACGATCACGTTTGATCGTGATACAGCGTTATCTCGTGAAGATATGCACTTTATCAGTTGGGAACACCCAATGATCCAGGGTGGTATCGATCTTCTTATGAGTGAAGGGGTGGGGACGTCTGCGGTATCTCTATTGAAAAACAAAGCGTTACCAGTCGGGACTATTCTTCTTGAGTTGATTTACGCGGTAGATGCGCAAGCGCCAAAACGCAGTGGTATCGCGCGCTTCTTACCGAAAACGCCAATCCGTTTAATGATGGACTCGCGTGGTAATGATTTGTCTGCTCAAGTGGAGTTTGAAAGCTTTAACCGCCAGCTCAGCCCTGTAAACCGTCACTTAGGTAGCAAGTTGGTTACGTCGGTACAGAAAGATGTACACCGCTTAATTGAAGCCGGTGATGTTCTTATTGAAGAGAAGGTTGAAGAAGTACGCAAACAAGCTCATCAAGATATGCAGCACAGTTTGAATGCAGAGCTTGAGCGTTTGCAAGCACTGAAAGCGGTGAACCCAAATATTCGTGACGAAGAAATTGAAGCTATCGACGCACAAATTAAAGAGCTCACTGGTTACATCAACCAAGCTCAGGTTCAGCTCGACTCGCTGCGTTTGATTGTGGTGAGCCACAACTAAGTAAGTATTTATTGCTCATTAAAAAGGTCTTCAGTTGAAGACCTTTTTCTTTATTTACGGTTTAGTTTCTTTATGCGGAATGCATTAATCACTGATAGCTACCTCATTTACATCAACCACTTCCACCAGATAAACACAGCCAAGAAGCCAAACAAGTAAATCAGGCCCGCAATCGATAACCACTTTAGTTTAGGTCCAACAGCCAAAGGCTCCGGTAACTCAGTTTTGCTCACTAAGGTGTAATTTAGCAGAGCAAAGAATGGCGTGGTCATAAAGGCGAGGATCATCGCAAAGTTCAGCATAGGCAATAACGCAGAAGCCCAGAAAACCACAATACCCAATGCAAGTAAGGAGACTACCAGCATGATCGCTGAAGTGGTTTTAGGGTTAGTGTCTGGTTGCGAGCGCAGTAGGCGTTGAGAATCCGAAATAACGCGCGAATAGCCATCAATAACGGTAATCGTGCTGCCAAAGATACAGAAAAACGCAATTACCGCGATCAAGTAACGAGACCATTCGCCAATCGTTGCCGCATATAAGCCAACCAATTGGTGGGAGAAGCCAACACCAGAACTTTCAAGCGCAACGCCAGATCCATAAAGCATCAAAGAGCCTAGCGATACAAAGATAATGGCAAGAAACGCCGTGCCAATATAACCGACATTAAAGTCAAATAGAGCAGAGCGGTATGTTACTTCTTGCTGGCTTGATTGGCGTTTTAGCCACGCTGAGGTTAAACAGGAGATCTCAATCGGTGCAGGCATCCACCCCATTGTCACGACGATAAAACCAATAGCCGCAATAGACCAAGGTGATGGCGGCTCGAAGTTGGCTACTTGCTCAACAGGGTTACCAACGGCGATAGAAACAGCGAGTAAAGTCGCGATGGTTAACACCGACATGATCACCTTAGATAGCGTATCGAGCGCTTTGTAATGGCCAGCAAATAATATAATCAGGCAGGTGACAATCACAATGATACTGAGTGATGCCATTGATAGTGAAAACGGAATGAAGTAGCCCAGCAAGCTAGCGCTAAACATCAACAAAGCGGCGGTATTGATGACGGCCGATACCACGCTCAGAAATAGAAATAGCCATAGATAAGGCCGACCTAATTTCGCGTAGCCCTCAACCAAGGTCAGCCCTGTCCCCATGGTGTACTGTACGCCCGCTCGGAAAAAAGGGTATTTAAACAGGTTTACGAGCAGAATCAGTGCAGCCAATTGCCAACCATAAATCGCACCAGCCTTGGTTGATGCCACGAGGTGAGAGCCACCGACCGCAGCAGATGCCATTAATATGCCGGGGCCTAGCGAACGAAAAAATAAGGAAAGTTTGGATTGGGGTTTATCTATAACGGCGGAGTCCATTGCTTATTGTCCTTTTTATCTTATGTATCTTTCTAAAGAGATACATACCGCAGTACATGACAAGCTGAGCGATCGCCCTATACTGCGCAACGGTAATGTCTTTTAAATGCTGTGTTTTGGTGTATTTATTTTAAGTATTCTTTGCGAATACCATGCTGTGTGCATCTAGCACTCTATTCAGTTATGCGTCTTGTTGTCAAACTAAATTTACAACGTGCTATTTTTAGTTTTTATGCTAAAGGATTGACTTTGTTTTATTGGGTTGAACTTTTCTTCAGAATCCTGCATCTGGGTGCTATTTGGGTATATAATCGCGGCGTTTTTATTTTGTAGAGATCTCCCATGGCAATGCTTGAATATACCCCTCCCACCGACCCTTGGGTTGATATCGTTTTTGAGGATGACGACATTCTGGCAGTGAATAAGCCATCAGGGCTGCTGTCTGTCCCTGGTCGCCTTGCAGAGCATTACGACAGCATGTGGAGCCGCCTCAAAGAGTTGCATCCAGAAATTCAAGTTGTGCATCGCTTGGATATGTCGACATCAGGGTTGATGTTGCTGGCGAAAAACAAACCCGCGGAGCGAGCATTAAAAAAGCAGTTCCAATATCGCCTCACTCACAAGGTGTATTACGCACGTGTGTGGGGGCATGTTGAGCCGCAAGAAGGGAGTATTGATCTTCCATTAATTTGTGATTGGCCAAATCGTCCACGACAAAAAGTATGTTTTGACGACGGCAAACCATCTCAAACTTTATTCCAAGTAGTGAAGCGTGAAGTGCACCCTGATGGCACCCATACGACCGTTGTGCGACTACTGCCCATTACTGGTCGATCGCATCAGTTACGCGTGCATTTGATGGCGATTGGTCATGCGATTGTGGGTGATGAGTTTTATGCAAGCGAAGAGGCGTATCAGTTTTCAGAACGTTTAGAGTTGCACGCTGCGGAGCTAAGTTTTTATCATCCAGCTACGGGTCAGCTGAGCAGTATTTTTGTACCCTGTGACTTTTATTCTGAAGCCGAGGCGATGATCTTTAACTATTTTTCGCCAGAGCGTACATTGCCTGATTATAAAACGTTGCCACACCCTTAATGCCAATTGCACTCAACAACGGTTCTTTCTAGTTCGCTATTTTTGGCTATTTCGTTACTGTGGTTGATGTATCCTGTCTTTCAGCCGTGAACAAGGAGTTGTTATGTCTTTGCCAAGCATCGTATTTTTAGACCGAGCGACCATCCCAGAACATATTGAGATCCCACGACCTAGCTTTCCGCACCACTGGCGTGAGTACGACCTAACTGCGCCTGGGCAGGTAATAGAAAGGTTAGCCGATGCCGATATCGTGATTAGCAATAAAGTCCTGCTTGACCAACATGTATTAGAGCAACTACCAAAATTACGGATGATCGCGGTTGCCGCAACTGGTTTTAACAACGTCGATGTGAACTACTGTGCTAATCATGATATTGCGGTTGCTAATGTACGTGGTTACGCGACGCGTTCGGTGCCCGAGCACGTGATGGCAATGTTATTCGCTTTAAGACGGAATTTATTTGGGTACCACCAAGATATTGCCGCAGGTGAGTGGCAGCGTAACCAGCAGTTTTGTTTTTTTACTCACCCAATCGGGGATATTGGTGGTAGCACGTTAGGTGTTGTTGGTAGTGGGGCACTAGGGCAAGCGACGGCGAATCTGGCTCAAGCGTTAGGAATGACCGTCTTGTTTTCTGAGCGTAAAGGGGCGGCAGAATGTAGACCAGGTTATGTGTCGTTTGAGGAAGTATTAAAACGCTCCGATGCGCTGACCTTGCATTGCTCGCTCAACGATCATACTCAGAATTTAATTGGTCAAGCAGAGTTGCAACAAATGAAGTCCAACGCCATTTTGATTAATACAGGGCGTGGAGGTTTGGTGGATGAGAGCGCACTGGTGGATGCCTTAAAACAGCAAGAAATTGCAGCGGCTGGTTTTGATGTTTTTACACAAGAACCGGCTGATGAGAGCAATCCGCTGATTGCCAATATGAGTTTACCTAATTTGTTACTGACACCGCATGTTGCATGGGGCAGCGACTCATCTATCCAACGTTTAGCGGAAATCTTGATTGAGAACATTAACGCTTTCGAGCGCGGAGACCGCGTTAATCGCTTAGTGTAACGCTGACTGTAAAACCAAAGATAAAAAAAGCAGACATTGACGTCTGCTTTTTGCGTTTAAATCGAATGCTCATTGCTTGAGCCGTCGAATTAAAACTCTTCTTCGTTTAGACCTTTAAGGATCTGAAAGATTTCGCGGTACGCTTTTGCTGGTTTCCCAGCTTTTCTCTCTTTCGCTGCTTGGCGAGCAAGTTGGCGTAGACGCTGACGATCCGCTTCTGGGTACATTTCCATTACGTCATCAATGGCTTTGTCACCTTCTTCCACTACGCGATCACGCAACGCTTCAAGTTTGTGGAATACAGCCGTTAATTGAGAGTGCTTATTACGAATTTTATCCAGTGCGGCTTGGATTGGCTCTGGATCTTCGTAACGCATCAATTTACCAATACGTTGTAATTGGCGACGACGCGCTTCATTTTTAAAGCGTTGCGCGTCAGCAATTGCTTCTCGCAAATCTTCGCTCAATGGAAACTTTTCTAGAACTGAAGGTTTGAGGCCGACAAGCTCCTCACCTAGCTTTTGCAGTTCTTCCATGTCTCGCTTCATCTCGGATTTACTTACCCAGATGATCTCTTCTTCTGGTTCCCATGGCGCTTTTTGATTCTTACGTGCCATTTCAGTTGCCTGTGTTTTGATTAATATTATGACTATTTTAACAAGAATCATGGGGAGAAAGCGAAATTCTTGTTATCCTATTGTTCATCAAAGACAAGATGTGAAAGACAATGGATATTAAACAGCAGGTTGCTGAGCAACGTACCGAGCTAGAGCAAGCCGTCGCAAGAGCCTTAAAGCTTGCATCGGCAAAATCTGACGCCGCCGAAGTCGCAATTACTAAAAGCACTGGTTTAAGTGTTTCAACTCGTATGGGTGAAGTAGAGAATGTCGAGTTCAACAGCGATGGTGCGCTGGGCATTACCGTTTACCGAGGTCAACGCAAAGGCAGTGCTTCCACGTCTGATTTAAGTGAAGCGGCAATCGAGCAAACCGTTATAGCGGCGCTAGATATTGCACATTACACATCTGAAGACCCATTTGCAGGCCCTGCAGCAAAAGAATACATGGTGCAAGATATCCCTGAGCTTGATCTTTTCCACCCTGACGCACCCGATCCAGACTATGCTGCCAATGTGGCGATTGCAGCAGAAAAAGAGGCGCTAAGTTATAACAGTGCAATCAAACAAAGTGATGGCGCGAGTTATGATAGTCATTACGGCGTGAAAGTGTATGGCAATAGCCATGGCTTATTAGCTAGTTATGCGTCTAGCCGCCATAGTACTAGCTGTTGTGTAATTGGCGTTGGTCAAAACGGCGAGATGGAACGTGATTACAGCTACACCGTGGCACGTCATCGTGATGACTTATGGACCCCAGAAACGGTGGGTCGTAAGGCGGCAGAGAATACGGTTAACCGCTTAGATGCGCAGCGTCTAAAAACAGGTCAATACCCAATCATGTTTGCGGCTGATGTTGCGACAGGCTTGATTGGCCATCTCGTTATGGCGATCAGCGGTGGTAACCTGTACCGAAAATCTTCTTTCTTACTTGACCATCTAGGCAAACAAGTGCTTCCTGAATGGTTCAATATCTCAGAACGTCCGCATGTATTGCGTGGTTTGGCATCAAGTCCATTCGATAGTGAAGGTGTGTACACTCAAGACCGTGAGATCATTACCGACGGTGTGCTAGCAACTTATCTGTTAACCAGTTATGCCGCACGTAAAATGAAGATGACGCCGACAGGTCACGCTGGTGGGATTCATAACTGGTACGTGAAGTCGACAGGCCAAAACTTCGAACAAATGCTTAAAGAGCTCGGTACTGGTCTTCTAGTGACAGAAGTCATGGGACAAGGTGTGAACGTGGTAACGGGGGATTACTCTCGCGGTGCCGCAGGCTTCTGGGTTGAGAATGGCGAAATCCAATACCCAGTATCAGAAATTACCATCGCAGGTAATCTAAAAGACATGTTCACCAAGATTGTGGCGGTTGGTAGTGATATTGAAACGCGCTCACAAATCCAAACGGGCTCTATCCTACTGGATACCATGAAAGTGGCGGGTGAATAAGCTTTTCTAGCAATTCAGAATCAAAAAAGCCTGATGTGTTCATCAGGCTTTTTCGTTTTTTCTGTTAGGTAATCAGTATTGTGGCAAGCCCTAAGAAGACAGATAAACCAATCACATCCGTCACCGTTGTTAATGCCATACCACCAGCTAAAGCAGGATCGATGTTCATTTTTTTCAATAGGATTGGAATCGTTACTCCTGCAATACCTGCGACCAATAAGTTGGTCAGCATGGCGGCGGAAATGATTCCTCCGAGCATCCAGTTACCTTTCCAAGCAACAACAATACCACCAATAATCAGCGCCCACATGATACCGTTGAGTAAGCCGATCGAAGCTTCTTTCATTAACAGTTCGCGTTTGTTTGAGTCACCGATATGACCAAGAGCAAGACCACGAATCACTAGTGCGACGGTTTGGTTACCAGCGACACCACCCATGGACGGAACAATCGTCATCAATACTGCAATGGCCGCCATTTGATCTAATGTGGCCTCAAACATATTAGAAACGGAAGCAGCAGCAAGGGCGGCTAATACGTTAGCGCCAAGCCAGATACTGCGTTTGCGAGCTGATTTTACAACAGGCGCGAAAGTATCTTCGTCATCGTCCATACCCGCCATACTCATCATCGAGTGTTCCGCGTCTTCACGAATAACGTCAACCACGTCATCGATGGTGATACGACCGACCAAATGCAAGTTTTCATCAACAACAGGTGCAGATACCCAATTACGGCGTTCGAACAGACTCGCAACATCTGAGTCGCTAGTATCGACGGTGATGGCCTCGTCCGCGTCTTCCATTACATCAATGATTTTTACGTCTGGCTGAGTGGTAATAAGCGTCGTGATCGGCAGTTCACCGATGAGCTTACTCTCTTCATCGATCACATACAGGGCATCCGTAGCTTCTGGAAGCTCGCCTTTCATACGTAGATAACGCAAAACTACGTCCACATCGACGTCACCACGAATTGTGATGACGTCGGTGTTCATTAGTCCACCCGCAGTGTCTTCTGGGTAGGATAGGGCGGTTTCGACCCGTAGACGGTCAGAGGAGTCCATTTGCGACAGGACTTCGCGTGACAGGTTGTCAGGCAAGCTACGCAGTACGTAAGCCACGTCATCGGTATCCATGCCTTCTGTCGCTTCTGCAAGCGCTTCTGGTGCCATTTTGGATACGAGGCTGTCTTTGACGTCTTCGTTCAGCTCGTCAAGGATTTCACCATAATCTTCAGGGTCGGTGAGTTGCCAAAGAACTTCACGGCTCTTCCGTGGGGAGGCTTCTAAAAGGTGAGCGATATCCTCAGGTTCCATGTCCTGTAATTGACGACGAACATGGACGAAGCGACCATTTTCTAGCGCTTCTGTGACTTCTTGGAGGGCTTGGTGAGCTTGGTCGAATTCAATTTGCTCTGCCATTCATTCCTCCCAATTCCTGATATTTACAATGCGTTGAATAATAACTTAATTCTAGGCGCCTTTTAATAACAACTTATGATACTAAGCAAATTTATTTATTAGGTCAGGGAAGAGAAAGATAATGGGAGGTAAGAAAAAAGCGAGTAAACTACTCGCCTTCATCAAATTTATCTTCGATCAAGTGGCAAACGGCATCCAGTGCTTCTTCCGCTTGCCCACCCGTTGCGTGGATCGTGACGTATTGTCCTTGAGCGGACTCTAGCATTAACAGGCCCATTACGCTGTCTGCTGTGGCGGTTTTGTCTTCTTCATTGTCGATGGTGATGACCGCTTCAAAGCTCTGTGCCAGTTCGACCAGTTTGACTGCTGCACGAGCATGTAAGCCAAGGCGGTTTTGAATCAATACTTTACGACTTAACTCCACGGCTACTCCTTAGCGTTTTTCTCTAGTGAGGTATGGCGAATTTGTACTTGGTGTCCTTTGTTGGCGAAGTATTCACCGATTTGCTGAGTTAAGTACACCGAGCGGTGCTTACCACCAGTACAACCTATTGCAACGGTCAGGTAGCTGCGGTTGTTTTTCTCAAGCAGAGGTAACCAATTCTCTATAAAGCTTTCAATTTGATATTTCAAACTTAACACCGATTGGTGTTGCTCTAAAAATGCGGCGATAGGAGTATCCAGACCTGTAAGCGGGCGCAGTGCTGGTTCCCAATGTGGGTTAGGTAAGAAGCGAACGTCAAATACGTAATCGGCATCGGAAGGCAGGCCGTATTTAAAACCAAAAGACTCAAATACCATAACGAGCCCTTTGCGATCTCTGCCTTCAACGCGCATACGCACGGTTTCACTCAATTCATGCAAAGACTGCCCACTACTATTTAGGACCAGATCTGCATGCGCTTTGAGTGGCGTCAAAATTTGCTTCTCACGCTCGATGGCTTGATCGAGCGAGAGGGAGGTGCCACCTAAAGATAACGGGTGAATTCGGCGTGTTTCGCTGTAGCGTTTGAGTAGCGTTTCTTTATTAGCGTCCAAGAAAAGCACGGTCACATCAAGCTCAGTTTTTAACTGTTCTAGTGTACTCGTCAGTTCTTTTAGCTTTTTAGGAATATTACGAATATCAATGCTGACTGCAACATTCTGTTTGCTGTCAGCAACAGAATGAACAAATGCGTCCAGCAAGTTAACTGGCAGGTTATCAACACAGTAGTAACCTAAGTCTTCCAGTACACGAAGCGCAATACTTTTACCGGCACCTGAGTGCCCGCTAACAACGATTAGTCGCATGGAGTTAGTCCTGCTTATTGGTGAATCATGATGTCGTAAAGTTCTTCATCACTCTGAGCATTACGCAGTAGTTTTAATACTTGCTTATCGCTCAGACGTTCTGCCATAGAGGATAGAGTCTTGAGGTGCTCTTTGCACTGTTCTTCTGGTACAAGGAGCGCAAAAAGAAGATCGACAGGTCGATTGTCAATCGCATCAAATTCGATTGCTTCATCACATTGCAGTAAGACAGCAATGGCCTTGTCGCTTGATTGCATTCTCGCGTGAGGGATCGCAATACCGTTTCCGATACCGGTACTGCCCATTTTTTCTCTATTGAGCATGCATTCGAACAGCTCGGTAGAATCTTGGCCCGTTTGATCAGCCACGATACGGCTGATCATTTCAAGGGCGCGTTTTTTACTCGTGCAGTGGACCGCACTTTTGGTGCAGTCCAATGACAGTATTTCGCTCAGTTGCATGATTAATGACTGTTTAGTTTTTCTTTGTGCTTATTAAGTTGGCGAACCAATTTATCTACCAGCGAATCGATCGCGGCATACATATTTTCGTCATCGGCTGATGCGTGGATTTCGCCTTGATTTATGTGAAGCGTAGCTTCCGCGATTTGAGTAATTTTTTCAACTTTTAGTACAACATGCACTTGATTGATATGGTCGAAGAACCTTTCGAGCTTCTGAAACTTAGAATTTACATAGTCTTGCATTGAATCGGTAAGATCAACGTGATGGCCTTGAATATTGATTTGCATAGACTTTCCTTTTCAGTTAGTGCCTTATAATAGGCGTTTACGCTGACTTGAAGGGGCAATTCCCAAGGATTCGCGATATTTGGCTATCGTACGTCTTGCGACCTGAATCCCTTGGTCAGCCAGAAGAGCAGCAATCTTGCTATCACTCAGTGGTTTGGCAGTATTCTCTGCTGCGACCAGTTTTTTAATGAGTGCACGAATTGCTGTTGACGAACATTCTCCGCCGTTGTCAGTACTAACATGGCTAGAGAAGAAGTACTTCAATTCAAAAATACCACGTGGTGTATGCATAAACTTTTGCGTTGTTACACGAGAAATCGTGGATTCATGCATGTCCACAGCCAAAGCGACATCATTGAGTACCATTGGCTTCATGGCTTCCTCACCATACTCGAAGAAATCTTGTTGATGTTCAACAATACATCTTGCAACTTTGAGTAGCGTCTCGTTTCTACTCTCTAAGCTCTTAATTAACCATTTTGCCTCTTGCAAATTGCTGCGGATGTACTGGCTATCCGCGCTATTACCTTTGCCTAATTGAGCATATTGTTGATTTACTTTTAATTTTGGCACGCTATCCGGGTTTATAGAAACGGTCCATTTGCCATTGTCTTTAAAAACGGATACGTCTGGAATTACGTACTCGGTATCATCAGGAGTGATGCGACTACCTGGACGAGGATCTAACTGTTGGATAAGCTTTAAGACTTCACGCAGATCGGCTTCTTTCAGCTTAGTCTCTTTGATGACGAGCTTGTAGTCACGGTTGCCTAGGTGATCAATATGATCCGCAAGTATCATTTTGGCTTCAGCAAGCCATGGCGTGTCTTCTGGGAAGGTCGTCAGTTGCAGTAACAAACATTCTTGTAAGTTACGCGATGCAACGCCAAGAGGATCGAATTGTTGAATGCGTTTACGAACGGCTTCTACTTCGTCTAACTCTATCTCTTCATTATCGAAGCTCTCATGAATCTCTTCAGGCGACAAAGTTAAATAGCCGTAGTCGTCAACAGCGTCAATAATCGCTAATGCAATCGTGCGGTCGGTTTCACTGAATGGTGTTAGGTCAAGCTGCCACATGAGGTAATCATGTAATGATTCAGTGGTTTCGCCTTGGTAGACGGGCATATCATCATCAAGAGCTAAGCCAGTGCTACCAGTATTCGCGCTGTAGACGTCATCCCAAGTCGTGTCGATTTCAAGTTCAGAGCTAATTTCTGATTTCTCTATCACATCGGAGCTATCTGGAACGTCAATTTCTGTTGGTTCGCTAGCACTGTTGCTATCAGCAGCCTCGACCGCTGACTTATCTTCACCGTTTGCTAGAGGCTCGTCTTGGCCTTCTTCAACTTCCAATAATGGGTTTGAGTCCAACGCTTCTTGGATTTCTTGTTGAAGATCGAGTGTCGACAATTGCAATAAGCGAATCGCTTGCTGCAACTGTGGCGTCATGGCTAACTGCTGACCTAGCTTGAGTTGTAATGAAGGTTTCATTCAGTGTTACTTACCTTGTAATGCTCAGAATCTTACCGTTCCTAATATAATCATAGACGGAATTGTTCGCCGAGATAAACTTGTTTCACCTGTTCATTATTGAGAACTTCTGCCGGAGTTCCCGATGCAATTAGGTGCCCTTGGCTCACGATATAGGCTTTTTCACATACGTCCAGTGTTTCACGTACATTATGGTCAGTGATTAACACTCCGAGACCACGATCGCGCAGATGCTCAATGATTTTCTTGATGTCATTAACCGAAATTGGGTCAACACCAGCGAAAGGTTCATCCAATAAAATGAACTGAGGGTTGGCCGCTAAAGCTCGAGCGATTTCCACCCTGCGTCGCTCACCCCCTGATAGTGCCATACCAGCACTGGTTCTGATGTGCTGGATGTGGAATTCTTCCAACAAATCTTCCAGTTTATCTTGGCGCTCTTCCCTCGTCATTTCTTGACGAGTTTCAAGTACGGCCATGATGTTATCTTCTACTGAAAGCTTACGGAAAATCGACGCTTCTTGCGGAAGATAGCCAATGCCAAGTCGTGAACGGCTATGCATCGGCAAAATACTGATGTCATTGTCGTCAATGGTAATGGTGCCTTCATCGCGAGGTACTAAGCCGACAATCATGTAAAACGAGGTGGTTTTACCCGCACCGTTTGGACCGAGCAGCCCAACAATCTGACCAGATTCAACTTCTAAGCTAACATCAGTGACGACTTTGCGTTTTTTGTAGCTTTTCGCCAAGTTTTTCGCACTCAGTACTGCCATATTAGTTCTCTATCTGATTGGGTTGCAAAATGGTCGTAACGCGCTCTTCCTTAGAGCTATCTGCGACTAGCTTTTGTTTACCAATTTGGTAACGAATCGAAGAACCTTTGATGGTGTTGTTGTCTTGCGCCAGCTGCGCTTGACCTTTCATGGTCAGTTCGTCTGTAGAAATACGGTAATCCAACTCCGTAGCTTGACCACTAAGTGTTTTACCATCGTCCATCAGCTGAGAAAACTTCGCAGGTTTACCAAATGCTTGAATCTGTTTAATTGCTTCGGTTTTAGGATCGCGAGTTACCACGATTCTATCAGCATCGATATTGATGCTCCCTTGCTTAAGAGATACATCGCCTTCAAAAACAACCTGGTTACTCTTCATATCCACCTGTTGGGTGTCAGAGTTTATGTAAACCGGCTGTTGAGTATCCGACTTGAGTGCCAGCGCTTGAGGCGCCGCCAATACCAGTGCCAGTAGGCTAAGGTGTAACGGTTTCATATCGACCTTGAACTTCATCTGTCAGAGTCGCAGTATGCTGTTTTAAGTTGCCTTGCATTGCGCCTCCAGTAGTTTCAAATTGTGGTCCAACCAACATCACTTGTTGGTCAGCTTTAAAATCACGATTGGTTAGATTAATGACCAATTTGTCTGTTGCCATGGTATCAAAACTCGCACCAGGCAGAAGATTTTGCATTAAGACTTTGTCATATAAAGTCAAAACTTGGTCTTCATCTAACACTGCTCTTGTGGCAGTCACCTTCCATTCAATGACGCTACCTTCACGGTAAACCATCAAAGTCGGGTTATTAAAAATAGTATCTCCACTCTTAGCATAATGGTCTAAGTTAGTGGAGCGAATGATGTAACTGCGGACACCATCTTCACCGTAGGTGATGTTTTCTAATCCAGAACCACTGAACATGGGCAGTTCAGAATCTGGTGCTACTTGAATTGCGTCGTTGCCTTTAGGGGTTAGTAGGTAATAACCGCACCACGCTACAACGAAGATCAAGAGCAAATAAATAAGGCGAGTAAAACTCATATAATGAAGGCCTATCGTTTAGCTCAGTACTTCCCTGACCATTGCCTTTATTCGTCTAATAAATGATTTAAATGTTTGTGCTGATATTACATCACGCCAGCTTTTAGTAAATCGTGCATGTTCAGTGCACCCACAATTTTTTCGTCTTTACATAAAATCAGAGCGTTAATGTTTTTATTCTGCATCAAGTTCAAACCTTCAACCGCCAGCATATCAGGGTGTGCTGTGGTTGGGTTTGTCGTCATGACCTCGCCAATTGCCGTCGTATGAATATCGATACGCTTGTCTAAGGTACGACGTAAATCACCATCGGTGAATATACCAAGCATAGCATCGTGCTCATCGACGATGGCTGTCATGCCTAACCCCTTTTCTGAAATTTCAAGCAGGGCATCGCGAATTAATGCGTCAGGAGAAACTTTAGGTAACGCTTCTCCAAAGTGCATAATATCAGACAACTTAAGTAGCAGTTTTCTCCCCAGTGCACCACCTGGGTGAGATAGGGCAAAATCTTCGGCAGAAAAACCACGAGCTTGAAGCAGAGCTACGGCTAATGCATCTCCCATCACTAATGTGGCAGTCGTACTGCTAGTTGGCGCCAGGCCTAACGGACAAGCTTCTTGAGGTACCGTAATTTGCAGGTGTAAGTCAGACAGCTTGGCCATATTTGATTCTGGCTTACCTGTCATGCTGATGATCTTAATATTCAGGCGCTTTAATACTGGAAATAGAGACAGAATTTCGTTTGATTCACCAGAGTTAGAAATTGCCAGCACAATGTCACCAGGGCTAATCATACCCAAGTCACCATGTGCGGCTTCGCCTGGATGAACGAAAAACGCCGAAGTCCCAGTGCTTGCCAGAGTGGCGGCAATCTTGTTACCAATATGGCCTGACTTGCCAATACCCATAACGACAACTTTGCCGTTGTTGGAAAGGATAAGTTCACACGCTTTTTCAAATTGATCATCAAAGTAGGTATCTAGCTCTTGCAGAGCAGCAACTTCGATATCAAGAACTTGTTTAGCAGCAGCGCGAAAATCAAATTGATTGGACATATCAGATCTCTACTTATTGATCGTGGTAATTAAGCGGTCATGTTTGCGAATAAGTACACTTGGTAACCTAAGAAGCACACAAACAAGATGGCACCTTCAATACGGTTAATACTGCGTGATTTACCCAAACACATCGCGACAAGTAACAATGAAACGCCTAACATGACCCAGAAGTCACGTCCCATCGCGTACTCACTGAGCACCGATGGATTAATGATGCCAGGAATCCCCATTACCGCCAGAATGTTAAACACATTCGAACCGATAATGTTACCGACAGCCATGTCGTCTTCACCCTTTAAAACTCCCGCAAGTGATGCGGCCAGTTCAGGCAGGCTAGTGCCAATTGCGATAATAGTTAGACCGATAACAAGGTCGCTCATACCAAAGTGTTTAGCAATAATTACCGCGTTATCAACCAGCATGCTGGCTGCCAAAGGAAGCAGTATCAAGCCAATAACCACCCACATGATTGCTTTAGGGTTACTGACGCCTTCAGGGATCTCTGACTCTTGGTCATCAAGAAAAACATCACCTGATTTTTGCTCTTTGCGGCTGATTTGCAACATAGCAAATAAAAATGCCCCAAAGAGTACAAACAATAAGACACCCTCATAAAAACCGAGATGGCTATTCCAAAGCAGAATACCAGCGAGTACGGTTACGGCTATCATGAGTGGAAGTTCTCGGCGGATGACGGCGGAGCTAATCGACAAAGGCTTGATCAGCGCTGTAATACCTAGGATTAACGCAATGTTCGCTATGTTTGAGCCTAATACGTTACCCACCGCTGTATCTGTTTTACCATCCCAAGCAGCGGTTGCAGATACCATCATCTCAGGGGCAGATGAGCCCATCGCAAGGATTGTCATGCCGATGACAAGCGGGGAAATACCGACGTTGCGGGCTATCGCTGCAGAGCCAAAAACAAGTTTATCTGCACTCCAAACAAGCAAAACAAGACCGACTATAAGCAACGCAACGGCTTCGAGCATGAGAATTCCTAAGTATTAAATAAGTAAAATGAATAACCGCTAATTTTGACCTTTTGCGGCCTAAAATGGAAGATAAACGAAGAATAAATTAAAGGTTAGTAACGAAAATGTATGTAAATCTCACTCATTTAAATGAGCAATTCTGGTCTAGGATTTAAACACTTCGTGCTAATTAGGTCATAAACCATGAGAAATTGCAGGGATATAGTCGACTTTATTTAATTGAACAGTGCTTTAAATTCAACGCCAATGTGCTTATGATTGCAGCCTAATAAATGTACCGACGTTACTTTATTAAACGTAGAATTCAACTCCGATGAGTATCTGCTTGATGATTCCGTGAGTTGCAACGCTCCTACAGTAGAAGAGATGATATGTCGAACAACGATTTAGTCACCGTGAACAACCTCACTTTTTCACGGGGAGAACGCATGATCTTTGATGATATTGATCTGCATGTTCCTGAGGGCAAAGTGACGGCCATTATGGGACCATCGGGAATTGGTAAAACAACACTGCTGCGTTTGATTGGTGGTCAGTTGTATCCCGAGCAAGGAGAGATCTGGTTTGATGGCGACAATATTCCCTCTCTCTCGCGTAAAAAACTCTACCATGCTCGAAAGAAAATGAGCATGTTGTTCCAGTCAGGGGCTTTATTCACTGATTTGAATGTTTTTGATAATGTCGCCTTTCCATTGAGAGAGCATACCGATTTATCGGAAGATTTGATTCGCACCATGGTGTTACTCAAGCTCGAAGCTGTCGGTCTACGCGGCGCGGCGCAATTAATGCCGAGTGAGCTTTCAGGTGGTATGGCAAGACGCGCTGCTTTGGCTCGTGCAATCGCACTTGATCCTGACCTGATCATGTACGATGAGCCGTTTGTGGGGCAAGACCCAATCACTATGGGCGTTTTGGTTGAGCTAATTAGCAATCTAAACCAAGCGTTAGGTTTGACCTCTATTGTGGTTTCTCACGACGTACCTGAAGTCATGAGTATTGCTGACTGGGTATACCTGATGGCCGATGGAAAAATCATCGCCTATGGTACGCCAGAAGAGCTGACTCAAAACTCTGATCCTCGTGTCCAGCAGTTCTTACAAGGTGATGCCGACGGTCCTGTACCGTTTCGTTTCCCTTCTCAAAGTATCGAAAAGGACTTATTTGATGGTCGATAACTTCATTCACTTTGTCGCCTCGCTGGGTCGACGCACGCTTTCTATTTGCGGAGCATTTGGTCGTGCGACTTTCATGTTGATTGGGGCGCTATTTTCTAAGCCACAACCGATCAGAAGCTTTCCTCTGCTTGTTAAGCAACTTTATTCTGTTGGTGTTCAGTCGCTGGCGATCATCGTCGTATCTGGTCTGTTCATTGGAATGGTTTTGAGTCTACAAGGCTATGTTGTGTTGGTGGATTACGGCGCAGAAGGCAGTTTGGGGCAAATGGTAGCGCTTTCGTTACTCCGTGAATTAGGACCCGTTGTTACTGCACTTTTGTTTGCTGGTCGTGCCGGTTCTGCGTTAACCGCAGAGATAGGTCTAATGAAAGCAACGGAACAACTGTCTAGCCTTGAAATGATGGCGGTAGACCCATTGAAACGAGTGATTGCACCACGGTTTTGGGCTGGGGTTATCTCAATGCCTTTACTGGCTATGATTTTCATGGCTGTGGGAATTTGGGGCGCTCAGCTTGTTGGTGTTGACTGGAAAGGCGTTGATCACGGTAGTTTTTGGTCAGCGATGCAGTCCTCTGTTGAGCTAGGACAAGACATTGGTAACAGTATGATCAAATGTTTTGCGTTTGCAATTACGGTTACTTGGGTCGCTCTATTTAACGGTTATGATGCTATTCCAACATCGGAAGGGATCAGCCGAGCAACTACGCGCACTGTTGTGCATTCTTCTTTAGCAGTACTAGGATTAGACTTTGTACTGACCGCATTGATGTTTGGGAATTAATCATGCAACAAACACGTAAAACTGAATTATGGGTTGGCAGCTTTGTATTAGCGGGAATTTGCGCGATTCTTGTGATGATTTTTCAAGTTGCTGACGTAAAAAGCATTGGCTCTGGTGATACTTATACCCTCAAAGCCGAGTTCGATAATATTGGCAGTTTAAAAGTTCGTTCTCCCGTAAAAGTGGGGGGCGTTGTGATTGGTCGAGTAAGTAGTATTTCGCTTAACCCAGACAACTTATTGCCAGTTGTAACACTATCTATCAATAGCAAATACAATCAGTTCCCAGAAACGTCGAGCGTACAAATTTTGACATCTGGCCTGATTGGTGAGCAATACATTGGTTTAGTACCTGGCTTCGTTTTTGATGATGAAGTCATGCTAGTGGATGGTGATACCATCGAAGACACCAAATCGGCGCTTGTGCTTGAAGACTTAATTGGTCAAGTACTATACAGCGTAGGTGGTTCAGACGACTCAAGTAAGGAATAACTATGTTAGCGAGATTACTACTTTCAGTTTGTGCTGTGTTTAGCGTCTTTGGAGCAACAGCAGCAGAGGTGGATAAAACTGAACCTTATAAGATGATGAAGCAGGTAGCTGAAGTCACGTTCGAAAGATTGAAAGCCGAACAGCCGAAAATCAAACAAGATCCAAATTTACTTAAAGTGATCGTTGAAGAAGAGCTAATGCCTTACGTCAACTACCGCTATGCAGGGTTAAAACTTCTTGGTCCAAACTTAAAAGGTGCTAAGCGTGAAGATGTACTTGAGTTTATCGATGCATTTCGTGCGTACCTGATTGCGTCTTATGCACAAGTGTTGACGCAATACTCTGACCAAAAAATTGAGTTTGGTCCTGAGCCTAGCATTGATGACTCTAAGCGTATTACAAGCATTAAAGTTGATATCATCGATACTCCGCGTCCAAACATCAAACTTGAGTTTAAACTGCGTAAAGACAACCACTCTGGTGAGTGGGAAGCATTCGATATGATTGCAGAGGGCATTAGTTTGCTTTCTAGTAAACAATCCGAATGGAACAGTAAAATTCGTCAAGAAGGTATTCTATCTGTTGCTAAAGACCTAGAAAAATTGGCCGCAGAACCGATCCGCTTCGAGGCGAAGAAATAATGGCCCAGACTCCCGTTCAGTGGCAATTGGATCAAAACATTCTTAAGCTAACAGGGGCACTTGATAGAGATACAGTGCCTTCATTGTGGGCGTATGCACAGCAATGGCAACCTGCTCAATCGGAGCTGGAATGCTCGCTAAAAGAGATAGAGCGCGTCGACTCTGCAGGAATGGTGATGTTAATCCACTTATTAGAGCATGCAAAAAAGCAAAACTGTCATATAATGCTCAGTTTCGTGCCGGCGCAACTGCGCACTTTGTTTCAACTGAGCAATGTTGAATCTTTAGTGGCCAAACACATACAGAATTATCAGGGGTAAATTGTGGATAGCGCAAAAGTACAACAGTTATTAGAAGAAGCACTAAACCTTCAAGAAGTGCATGTGAAAGGTGAAGGTAGCCACTATGAAGTGGTTGCTGTTGATGCTTGTTTCGATGGAATGAGCCGCGTTAAGAAGCAGCAGCTAATTTATGCTCCTCTGATGGAATACATCCAGCGTAACGACATTCACGCATTATCAATCAAAGCGTTCACACCAGAAGAGTGGGCTCGTGATAAGAAATTGATGTCGCTTTAAGGTTTATTGATGGAAAAGTTTCGAGTTATTGGGTCAGATAAACCACTAGTTGGTGAAGTGACCATTTCAGGTGCAAAAAACGCAGCACTGCCGATTTTATTTGCGTCTATCTTGGCGGAAGAGCCAGTAGAAGTGGCAAACGTACCACACCTTCGTGATATCGACACAACCATGGAATTACTTAAGCGTTTAGGCGCGAAAGTAAGCCGCAATGGCTCTGTTCATGTTGATCCAAGCAGTATTACAGAATACTGCGCGCCTTATGATTTAGTGAAAACCATGCGTGCTTCTATTTGGGCTTTAGGTCCTTTGGTGGCGCGCTTTGGTCAAGGTCAGGTTTCTTTACCAGGCGGTTGTGCCATTGGTGCCCGTCCTGTGGATCTGCATATTTCTGGTTTAGAGCAGCTTGGCGCAACCATTACATTAGAAGATGGTTATGTGAAAGCAGAAGTGGATGGTCGTCTAAAAGGCGCGCACATCGTGATGGATAAAGTCAGCGTAGGCGCGACGATCACCATCATGTGTGCCGCAGCGCTGGCGGAAGGCACAACAACACTAGATAACGCTGCGCGTGAGCCTGAAATCGTCGATACCGCTGATTTCCTAAATAAGCTTGGCGCAAAAATCTCTGGCGCTGGCACAGATACCATTACGATTGAAGGTGTTGAGCGCCTAGGCGGTTGTAAACACAACGTGGTTGCTGACCGTATTGAGACGGGAACATTCCTTGTCGCAGCAGCAGTATCTGGCGGTAAAGTGGTATGTCGCAACACTAATGCTCATTTGCTTGAAGCGGTTCTCGCCAAGCTGGAAGAAGCTGGCGCGCTTGTCGAAACGGGTGAAGATTGGATCTCCGTTGATATGACCGACCGCGAGCTAAAAGCGGTAAGTGTACGTACTGCGCCACATCCTGGTTTCCCGACGGATATGCAAGCTCAATTTACGCTTCTGAACATGATGGCGAAAGGTGGCGGCGTGATCACAGAGACTATCTTTGAAAACCGCTTTATGCACGTACCAGAACTCATGCGTATGGGCGCTAAAGCTGAGATCGAAGGCAATACGGTTATCTGTGGTGATGTTGAGTCACTCAGCGGTGCGCAAGTGATGGCAACCGATCTACGAGCTTCGGCTAGTTTGGTTATTGCAGGTTGCATTGCTAAAGGCGAAACCGTCGTTGATCGTATTTACCATATCGACCGTGGTTACGACAAAATCGAAAATAAACTGGCTGCACTTGGCGCAAATATTGAGCGAGTGAGCTAGGCAAGTTAAACTGCACCGCAGGTAACTTGGATATCAAGAGAGCCGAAACCTGAGTTTCGGCTTTTTTATATCACTCTCATGACCATATTTTCCATTTATGGAAAGAGAGATATTAATAGCTGTATCTGGCAAAAGCCGGTTCCTGGAGAACAAGAATGATTGCACTGTTACGTGTATTTGCTGTCGCTATCTTTGCGATTGTTATGTTTATTGGTGGTTGTGGTTACTGCCTATTAAGCCCTAGAAACCCTAAGCACGTTTTCACTTTTGGCCGTTTGTTTGCCAAGATGTCTCGTGTGTTTGGGATTAAGTTAGAGTTGCGTATCCCTGAAGATGCGTATTCACGAGGCCAACATGTTTACATTGCTAACCACCAGAACAACTGGGACATGTTTACTGTTTCTGCGGCTGTGACTCCGAAAGTTGTGACAGTAGGTAAAAAGAGCTTGGCTTGGATGCCACTGTTTGGTCAGCTTTACTGGCTTACGGGTAACATTCTGATTGACCGAGCGAATCGTTCTAAAGCAAAAGGTACTATCGATCAGGTCGTGAGCAGTATGAAAGAAAGTGATGTTTCTGTGTGGATGTTCCCAGAAGGCACGCGTTCTCGTGGGCGTGGTTTGCTTCCATTCAAAACAGGTGCTTTTCATGCGGCAATTGGTGCAGGTGTGCCAATCATTCCTATCGTATGTAGCTCGACGAATAAAATTAAGCTGAACCGTTGGAACAATGGTCATGTGATTGTTGAAATGCTACCTCCAATCAGCACTGAAGGCTATGGTAAAGAGGGCATTCGCGAGTTAGCGAATATCTGTCGTGAACAGATGAAAGAGAAGCTTGAATCGTTAGATGAAGAAGTCAAACAGCGCAACGCTGCTTAAGTTTTACTGCGATATCATCACGAAAAGACAATAAAAAACGGGTAGCCTGAGCTACCCGTTTTTTTATGTTTGTCAGCAAGTGCAATTATTTGCGAACTGCAATTGCTTCAATCTCGATGCCAACATCTTTTGGTAGGCGAGCCACTTCTACACAAGAGCGTGCAGGGTAGTTTGCTACGCCGTGCTCATCAAAGAACTTGCCGTAAACTTCGTTCACTGTGCCAAAGTCATTTAGGTCTTTAACAAAAACCGTTAGCTTTACAATATCAGATACTTTAAGACCTGAAGATTCAACTACAGCCTTTACGTTTTCTAGAGACTGACGAGCTTGTTCTGCGATATCAGCAGACACTTCACCTGTCGCTGGGTTTACTGGGATTTGGCCAGAAGTAAGAACCATGTTACCTAGATCTACGCCTTGAACGTAAGGACCGATTGCTGCTGGTGCAGACTCAGTGTGAAGTACTTTCGTCATTTGATTTTTTCCATCAGTTGTAGGGAATAAAGATTCTCAGTTTGCCTCTAAACCCTCGGTAGGTAAAGAGCAAAATACCCTGACATTGCAGGGTATTTTAAACGTATCACAGCCTAGTCGTGCGGCGTGTTTATCGCTCGGTTACGATCTCGCGTGAGAACACTTTCTCGCAGTATTTACACTTTAGGCGGATTTCTTGTTTTTTCTCGAACACGCTAAAGCTGCTTTCTACTGGTTCATTATGAGAAATACAGTTTGAATTCGGGCATTCAAATACATCATTGATGCGCTCAGGAAGCTCTAACGCGAGCTTTTTCACCACTTCATAATTCTCGATTTGATTCACGGTCGCGTGAGGAGCATACAACGCTAGCTTGCTCGCTTGCTCTTCATTGATAAACACATTTTCGATTTTGAGTAGATCTTTATGACCGAGTGCTGATGATGGCAAGTTCAGTCCAATCGTTACGCGTTGTGATGAATTGTGCATATCGAACAGTCTTAATACTTTGA
This sequence comes from Vibrio sp. 970, assembly GCF_033339075.1. NCBI lineage: Bacteria > Pseudomonadati > Pseudomonadota > Gammaproteobacteria > Vibrionales > Vibrionaceae > Vibrio > Vibrio sp. 970. The sequence continues at coordinate 26,716 of NZ_JAWOTW010000017.1, read as the reverse complement.
TGCCGATTTGCGCAGGGATGTGGTCGATGACCGTACCATTTTTGATTGCTTCTACCTGCAATTGAGTTTCTTTAGCCATGATTTTTCCCCTCGATTACAGTGTTTCGTTTAGAACAAGCGCCAGCAGTGCTTGGCGAGCATACACGCCATTTTGAGCTTGCTGGAAGAAGTAAGCATGAGGCGTTTTATCAACATCAGTTGTAATTTCATCCACACGTGGTAGTGGGTGCAGCACTTTCAAGTTCTCACGCGCGCCTTCTAGTAGTGCCGCCGTTAGGATGTAAGCCGACTTAATATGTGCGTATTCCGATTCGTCAAAACGTTCTTTCTGTACGCGTGTCATGTACAGAATATCCAGTTCAGGAATCACACTTTCCATGTCTGTGTGTAGGCTATATTGAATGCCAGCTTCATCTAGTTCTTCGCAGATGTAATCTGGCATTGCCAGCGCATCTGGTGCAACAAAGAAGAAGCGGATGTTGTTAAACTTTGCTAAGGCTTGAGTCAGTGAGTGCACTGTGCGGCCATATTTTAGGTCACCTACGAATGCGACGTTCAGGTTGTCTAGACGCCCTTGTGTTTCCGCGATGGTGTATAAGTCGAGTAGCGTTTGAGTTGGGTGTTGGTTTGCACCGTCGCCCGCGTTGATCACTGGCACGCCATTTGAAAATTCAGATGCCAAGCGAGCGGCGCCTTCTTGTGGATGACGCATCACAAAGGCATCGACGTAAGAAGAGATGACTTGTACTGAATCTGCGAGTGTTTCGCCTTTCTTCGCCAGAGAGGTATTACCATCATTATCAAAGCCAATCACGTCACCACCAATGCGCTGAATCGCTGTTTCAAACGATAAACGTGTACGTGTTGATGGTTCAAAGAAACAACTTGCAACGACTTTGTTTTTAATCAGTTCTGGTCGAGGTGCTTTTTTAAGGCTACCTGCTGTTTCTACGATAAGTTCCAGTTCTTCGCGTGAAAGCTCTGGAATAGAGATGATGTGCTTCTGGTAAAGCGAGTTCGCCATGATCTTCTTCCCTATAACATTGATGACTACATCCAAATAACCGAAAGGAATTTTGGACATAAAAAAACCTCCCCAATGGGGAGGTTTTAAAATTCAATAGAATTAACGAAAATAACACCACGTAAGCGTAGTCGCTTAGCGAGAGCAAATCGCGTTTTTACGTCAGCAATCAGCGTGGTCATTTCTTAATCCTCAGACAAATTGCCGAGCATTATACGCTTAACTTTCGTGAGCGCAAGCGATTACATCATGGTTTTTATCGGCTGTTTTTGCGCACTGGTTTAGCTTCCTAGCGTCGCAACCATCACGGCTTTGATGGTATGCATACGGTTTTCAGCTTCGTCGAATACGATGGAGTATTCCGATTCAAATACCTCTTCTGTTACTTCAAGGCCTTTCATACCGTATTTTTCAGCGACTTCTTTGCCGACGGTGGTTTCATCATTGTGGAAAGCTGGAAGGCAGTGCATGAATTTCACATGTGGATTACCCGTTTGCTCAATCACGTCCATATTGATTTGATAAGGTGTCATTAACGCTACACGTTCATCCCATGCCTCGGCAGACTCACCCATAGACACCCAAACGTCGGTGTATAGGAAGTCACAACCTTTCACACCTTCCTCAACGCTTTCTGTTAACGTGATTTTTGCACCGGTTTGTTGCGCGATAGTTTGACAAGTTGCCACGAGCTCTTCTTCAGGCCAGAACGCTTTTGGCGCGACAAGGCGAATATCCATGCCCATTTTCGCTGCGCCCACCATAAGTGAGTTACCCATGTTGTTGCGCGCATCACCTAGGTAAGCGAAGGTTATTTCATGCAGCTGTTTACCACGGCCGTGCTCTTGCATGGTCAGGAAGTCAGCAAGGATCTGGGTTGGGTGGAACTCATCCGTTAAACCATTCCACACTGGAACACCAGCATAAGTACCAAGCTCTTCAACAATGGATTGGCCAAAGCCTCGGTATTCAATCCCGTCGTACATACGACCAAGAACACGAGCGGTGTCTTTCATCGATTCCTTATGACCGATCTGCGAGCCAGAAGGGCCGATGTAAGAGACTTGAGCACCTTGGTCAAAGGCAGCGACTTCAAACGCACATCGGGTACGAGTCGAAGATTTCTCAAAGATTAGTGCGATGTTTTTACCTTGAAGTTTCTTCTGCTCTGTTCCTGCATATTTAGCTTTTTTCAGCTCTGCAGACAGTTCGAGCAAAAACTGGATTTCTTTGGTTGAGAAGTCCAATAGCTTCAAAAAGTTGCGGTTACGTAAATTGAAAGCCATAGCTCGTCCCTTAGTACATGTGATTAGATTAATAGAATTCATTAAAACATATAAATGCTTTTATTGTGAATAATTATTTTCAAATAAAGCTAAAAAAGGTTGATGTATTCACATCAACCTTAGTTTTGATTCACCTAATGTAAAGGGACGAGTAAGTTATATATCGTCTCGCTCTATTGGACAGCTCATACAGCGAGCGCCACCGCGACCACGACCAAGCTCGTTACCAGGTACTGTCAGTACTTTGATGCCAGCTTTATCGTATTTTTCGTTGGTGTATACGTTGCGTTCGTAACCAATTACTACGCCCGGTTTTACAGTTAGAACGTTATTGGCATCATTCCATTGTTCGCGTTCCGCTTCATAGCTGTCGCCACCAGTGGTGATGATTTTCAGCTGATCTAAGCCAAGAGCGGACTCAATCGCGTGCAGATAGTTATGTGAGGCTTCAACATGCATTTCACCGTTGCCTTTTGGTGTTAAGCGCCATGTGTCGAGATCTTTGCGCATGATCTCTGGGTAGACAGAGAAAGTATCTACATCCATATGGGTCATCACGGTGTCTAAATGCATACATGAGCGGTGTTTAGGCAGATCAATTGCAATCACTTCGGTCGCTTGGCCTGCTTTAAATAGGCTCGCTGCAAGGTTCTCTACGCCTTGCGCGGTCGTACGCTCAGACATACCGATCAGAACTGCACCTTTACCAATAACCAACACATCACCGCCTTCGACATTAGCATTATCATAATGCAGATCATCGTCACCGAAGTATTTGATAAAATCTTGGCCAGCAAAAATTGGGTGCCAACGATAAATCGCACGTAGGTGGTTTGTTTCACGTTGGCGTGCAGGCATCATCATCGGGTTAAGAGAAACGCCGCCATAAACCCAACATGAGGTATCACGAGTAAAGAGGTGATTAGGCAGTGGCTCAATAACAAAGTCGAGAGGACGCTTCATTTTTGGCAGCATAGAAGATGAGGAGATCGGTAGCTCTGAGTATGCTAAGCCACCTAAAAAGATGCAGGCAAGATGTTCATCATCCATTTCTGAAAAGTATTGGCGTAGGTCTCGCGCAAATGTTGGCCCGTAGCGAAAGTCAGAAATCTGAGTGTTCAGCAGCCATTGTTTTGCTTCTGGAACAGCGAGGGTTTCGACCAGTAAATCGTGGAGGAGAAGCACTTCAACGTCTTGCTCGCGCAGCGTACGTGCGAATGCATCGTGCTCTTCACCTGCCGCTTCTACAGCAAGAACGTCATCAAATAGCAACTCATGACAGTTTGACGGAGTTAAGTGGGTTAGGGCGCGTTCAGGGCGATTTAATAGAACTCGTCGAAGTTGACCAACTTCTGATCCAACGTACAGCTTGCTCATTTTGTATCCTTACAAATTTTCCAGCCATTAGTTATGACAAGCTTCCTAGAAAGATGCAAGTTATCAAGCTTTGTTTATATTCTGGTGTTTCTGGTTTTGTTGGTTTTTTATTTTTATTTTGATTCTTGTGAAATTTATTATTAGATATAAATGCTATTTTACTAAAATTAGAGTGCGTGCGTTTTTATTCTAATTTTCCCGTTGAGAAAGAATACACGCACAGTGCATAAAACGTGCATTTTTATTCTAAATTATGCATTATTAAAGTGAATTTATTCGTTATGCTTCTTCGTTTTACACGTGAGTGTATTCAAGAAAGCATCATAAACACGCATAGAAAGAGAAAATAACCACATTAAGTGTCAATTAGGATGTTCTGAATATTAAAAAATGCCATTCTTTGTTAATTTTTTGTTTCTTTGTGTGGTCGGTTTAATATTTAGATTCAAATAACCGATAAGAATCGCAGTGGTATGATGTTTGTTTGTGGCTTTTCATCGCAATCCATGCCATATTTCACCGGATCAGCATACTCAGTATCGGGTATTGTGTTTCCATCAAGTAACTAATCTGGAGCCAAAACATGTCTCACGAAGATGAATATCTATCAGTAGAAGAATTAATTGAGATTCAAAAGGAAGAGACTCGCGATATCATTGCAGCATTGCTAGAAGATGGCAGCGATCCAGATTCGCTATACGAAATTGAGCACCACCTGTTTGCAGAAGATTTTGACACGCTAGAAAAAGCGGTAGTTGAAGCATTCAAGATGGGCTTTGAAGTTCTTGAAGCAGAAGAAACTGAAGATGAAGATGGTAACAAGTTGCTTTGCTGTGATGCGACTATGGAGTCCGCACTAGACGCAGAAGCGATTGATGCGCAAGTTGAAAAATTGATTCACTTGGCAGAAAAATACGACATCATCTATGACGGTTGGGGTACGTACTACGAAGGCGAAGATGCGCTTTACCCTGAAGAAGATGAAGACGACGAGTAATCAAAGCTCACTACTTTTGGAAAAACCAGCGTTTAACGCTGGTTTTTTTATTCCTTGAAAAACTGACGAATGTGGAGGCGATAAATAATTCACATTGAGTTTATAGGGGATTTCTCCCTATAATGCGTGAAAATTGATCTAGCTCAAGGTGTATATGCAACTCTCACTCGCCGGTTTATGGCAAGTCTCTCCACTGACGGACCTTTCTATCCCACAGGATGACATTACTTTCCCTGCTCCTTTGAGTCAGGTATTGCCAGCTGAACTGACAGAAGAAGCAATTCGTCAGCAAGAGTGGCACCTGATGCATGACATTGAAGTGGACGAATCCATGATGGCATTCCCAGCGGTAGAAATGGTGTTGGGTGGTGTGGATTACCATGCAGAAGTGCGTTTGAACGGAGTAGCATTGTTCGACTGTGACGGTTCTCAAAATGTCTACAAGAAAGACATTCGTCCGTTCATGCAAATGGGGCGTAACCGCTTTGAAATCTTGTTCTTAGAGGAAGAAGAGGATCTTCTGTTTGATGAAGATAAACCTGAGCTGTGCTCTCTGTCCGATCATGAATATAAAAAAAGTGATGAGCGCTTAGGGGTATGGCAAGAACCGTATCTGCAGTTCATTCGCAATGTACGTTTAGACCGCGTGGCAACCGAGCAGATTTGGCACCACGGTGGTGGTTGCGAGTTTAAAGTAGACTTGTACTATCAAACTTTTGCGCCGGGTCTGGTCTCTGCATCGGTTAAGTTTAATGGTATGACTTACCATATTCCTATTGATGTCCGAGCGGAGCATGCGAGCGCTTTATTCCAGATCGAAGCGCCAAAGTATGCCGATCTTACTGATCCTGATCCAAGTGATCTCTACCAATTGTCTGTTGAGTTGGATGGGCAGCACCAAAACTTCACTGTTGCCTTGAGCCAGGAGCTTTGTGTTACCCATGTTGTGCTTTAACTTCTAATAATATTATCTATTACAGCATCTTAAGCATTACGACTTCACATGCATCATGCCCTGTTTGTCCAAGCGGGGCATCGAGATGCTCAAAGCCTAGCTTTTCATACAAGCTTACCGCTTCTCTCAGACATTCAGTTGTCTCTAAATAGCACTGCTGATACCCAAATTGTTCCGCCAATTGTAAGCTCAATGCGACGATGCGTTTGGCTAAACCGTGTCCTCGTGTTTGAGGTAAGAAGTACATCTTTTGTAGTTCACACACATTTGGCTCGCCAGCTAAAGGGGCAAAGCCACCGCCACCAACGATCTCTCCGCGATGTTCAATGACCCAATAGGCGGCCCCGCATTGATTGTAAACCGAATACATATCATCAAGCGTTGGATCGGCCACACCATAACCTTTGTCTGCGGTTAAGCCGTATTCTGCAGAGACTTTACGAATCACATCTGCGACTTGCGGGTTGTCTGCTTTAGTAAGAGGCCGAAGAACGTATTCCTCAGACTGACACACTTTTGTTAGCCCTTTTAGGTAAGTCTCTAGACCAAGTTTGAGTTGCTCTTGCTCGCTGTCATCGAGTTGGGTAAGCAGTTGTTCAAAGAAGTGGTTTTGCTGTTGGTCCAGTTGTGATAACGCCTGTTGGCCTTGCTCTGTAATCGCTACGAGTTGACTACGTTTGTCTTTTGGGTTTTCGATGCTCTCGACCAAACCTAATTTAATCAAACCAGTAACGGTTCGGCTCGCGTTGGACTTGTCGACATTAAGCTGCTGTGCCAGCTGATTGATGGTCAATGGCTGCAATTGGATTTCACCCAATGCGTGCGCTTGCACTGGAGTGAGAGCGACATCGCCGCATTGTTTATCAAGCATACCAAGCAATCGGACGGCTTGACGGGAGTAGTGTCGAAGTTGACGAGCGTTCATTATCACTTACCTCTAAAAATAAAGTTGCGCACCGCAATTAAATTAATTGCGGTGCGCAACCTTGTCAATGGTAAATGTCATTTTTCTCGTTAGGAGACGTAGTGAGCCTCCATGTTTAAGCGTGGTGATGTAAACAAAACTGCGGTGCTGGAGCTTTTTCTGATGATTTACGCATCCATACTTTCTCGTGGAAGTAGTAAGCCACCGTGTTCAAACTCGGCTCTAGCATCGCCATTACGCCGCCGACAAATGCATCACCTGTTAGTAAGTAAACCACGGTAAAAGCGACGCTGAAGTGCACGGTCGCAAAGCTTGCGGTTTTTAATTTGGTCATCCACTGACGAGCTTTAAGTGCTGGGACTTTTGCCCATGCCTTTTCATGAAAGTAGAAGGCTACGGTGTTCACTGAAGGCTCAATCATGGCAATTAAACTACCAATTAGAATGTCGCCTGTGAGTACGTAAGCGACACTAAATGCGATAGTAAAATGCAGTGCTGCGAAAGTTAGTGTCTTTTTCATGATAATTACTCAATCGTGTTTGTTTCGATGAGTTCATTATCGATAATAATTCTCATTAATGCTAATGGGTAATGAGTATTGTTGTGATAGGGGGAAGCTATTGATGATGGTTTTGGTGAAATGTATACAAAAAAGGTTGGCCATGATGACCAACCTTTGAACCAAAAGTGAGAAGTGTTAATTCTTCTCTTTCACTGAGGCTTAAAGCGCAGCGATCGTTGTCTTCTGCTCTTCTAGCTTAGCTAGTGTCTCTTTGTAGCCTTCAAGCTTCTCACGCTCTTTAGCAACAACTGCTTCAGGTGCTTTCGCTACGAAGCCTTCGTTACCTAGTTTGCCTTCGATACGCTTGATTTCGCCGTGAGTCTTCTTGATTTCGCCATCTAGACGAGCAAGCTCAGCATCTTTGTCGATCAGACCTGCCATTGGGATCATCAACTCAGACTTACCAACCAGTGCTGTCGCACATGCAGGAGTTTGTTCGCCAGTTTCAAGCACGCGTACTGCTTCTAGCTTCGCTAGTGACATCAGTACTTGCTTGCTTGCTTCTAGACGAGAGGCATCTTCTGCATTTGCTGCTTTCAGCATAACGTCAAGCGGCTTACCAGGGTTGATGTCGTATTCAGCACGTAGGTTACGGATGCTGGTAATGAACGCCTTCACCCATTCGATATCATCTAGCGCTTCTTGGTTGAAGTTTGCTTCGTCGAATTGAGGAAGTGTTTGTAGCATGATTGTCTCGCCTTCTACACCTTCAACTAATGGCTTGATGCTTTGCCAGATAGTTTCAGTGATGTAAGGAATCACTGGGTGAGCTAGACGTAGAGTCTTCTCAAGAACCGTGATTAATGTACGACGAGTACCACGCTGTTGTGCTTCAGTACCTTTCCATAGAACTGGCTTAGTAAGCTCTAGGTACCAGTCACAGAATTGGTTCCAGATGAATTCGTAAAGCGTGTTCGCAGCCATATCTAGACGGAAGTTGTCGATATGGTTGTTGAACGCTTTCGCTGCTAGTTCAAACTGAGACTCGATCCACTTGTCTGCTAGTGAGTATTCAATCTCACCACCGTTGAAGCCACAATCTTGCTCTTCTGTGTTCATCATTACGTAACGGCTTGCGTTCCATAGCTTGTTACAGAAGTTACGGTAACCCTCAAGACGCTTCATATCCCAGTTGATATCACGACCTGTCGATGCCATTGCTGCAAGAGTGAAACGCAGTGCGTCTGTACCGTATGCTTCGATACCGTTTTCAAACGTCTTACGAGTGTTCTTCTCGATCTTCTTCGCTAGTTGAGGCTGCATCATGTTGCCACAACGCTTCTCTACGAGAGACTCTAGGTCGATACCATCGATCATGTCGATTGGATCAAGGACGTTACCTTTCGACTTAGACATCTTGTCGCCGTTTTCATCACGGATTAGACCAGTAACGTAAACCGTCTTAAATGGTACTTGTGGTTTGCCGTTTTCGTCTTTCACGAAGTGCATGGTCATCATGATCATGCGCGCAACCCAGAAGAAGATGATGTCGAAACCAGTTACTAGAACGTCTGAAGGGTGGAATACTTTCAGGTCGTCAGTTTGCTCTGGCCAACCTTGAGTACCGAATGTCCATAGTGCAGAAGAGAACCACGTATCCAGTACGTCTTCGTCTTGGTGCAGTTCAATGACTGACTCTAGGTTGTTGTTCTTACGAACTTCTTCTTCAGTGCGACCTACGTAAACATTACCTTGGTTGTCGTACCAAGCTGGGATGCGGTGACCCCACCATAGCTGACGAGAGATACACCAGTCTTGAACGTCACGCATCCAAGAGAAGTACATGTTTTCGTACTGCTTAGGAACAAATTGGATGTCGCCGTTTTCTACTGCTTCAACTGCAGTTTTCGCTAGAGGCGCAGTACGTACGTACCATTGGTCAGTTAGCATTGGTTCGATAACCACGCCACCACGGTCGCCGTAAGGAACTTGTAGATCGTGATCTTTCACTTCTTCAAGTAGGCCTAGCTCGTCGAATTCAGCAACGATAGCTTTACGAGCGGCAAAACGCTCCATACCGTGGTATTTAGCTGGTAGCTCAGTGCTGTAAGCGTCGCTTGCTTCGCCGTTGGTGTTGAATACTTCAGAAGCATCACGGATGTTTGCGTCGAAAGTCAGAATGTTGATCATTGGTAGCTGGTGGCGCTTACCTACTTCGTAGTCGTTGAAGTCGTGCGCAGGTGTGATTTTCACACAGCCAGTACCTTTTTCCATATCTGCGTGCTCATCGCCCACGATTGGGATGCGACGATCAACGATAGGAAGGATGATTTCTTTACCGATAAGATCTTTGTAACGTGGATCTTCTGGGTTAACTGCAACACCCGTATCGCCTAGCACGGTCTCTGGACGAGTCGTTGCAACAACGATGTAGTCTTTGCCATCGGCTGTTCTAGCGCCATCTGCTAGTGGGTAGCGGAAGTGCCACATGTGGCCTTTAGTGTCTTTGTTCTCTACTTCTAGATCTGAAATCGCTGTGTGTAGCTTTGGATCCCAGTTAACCAGACGCTTACCGCGGTAGATTAGATCGTCTTCGTATAGACGTACGAAGACTTCTTGAACGGCGTTAGATAGACCATCGTCCATCGTAAAGCGTTCACGATCCCAGTCTACAGATGCGCCAAGACGACGAAGCTGCTTAGTGATAGTGCCGCCAGATTCGCCTTTCCATTCCCAGATTTTGTCGATGAAAGCTTCACGACCGTAATCGTGTTTTGTTTTGCCTTCTTCTGCAGCGATCTTACGCTCAACAACCATCTGAGTTGCGATACCAGCGTGGTCAGTACCTACTTGCCAAAGGGTGTTTTTACCCTTCATACGTTCACAACGGATAAGCGTATCCATGATCGTATCTTGGAACGCGTGGCCCATGTGTAGGCTACCAGTGACGTTCGGTGGCGGGATCATGATGCTGTATGATTCTTTAGTAGTGTCACCGTGTGGCTTAAAGTAGCCTTTCTCTTCCCAAGTCTGATACAGAGCTTGTTCGATTGAAGTTGGGTTGTATGTCTTTTCCATAGCGCTCTTTTAATGGATACGTTGATGGTTGAATCTTAGTCAATCTTTATAAGTGAGGGATCTTAACAAGATCGCCTTAACTATAAGGATTGACCGTTAAGGATATTGAATTTCGATCGTTTGCAGCTGGTAACCTGCTTGACGGTAAATTTTATATCTTTCTCTTGCGAGTTGTTTAGCTTTTTCTTCGCAGGGCACGAAGTCTACCACTTGAGCAAACTTGTTCGCAAAGGTTGTCTCATTTTCCGCCAAATTAATTACCAGCTGACGGTTCCAATTAGGTTTTACACCTTCATGGCCGATTTCAATATTGGTGGCGTATTTCGGTCCCTCGCCTACGAGGTTATGTGCCATGAACTTGTCTGCATCAACTTGCCAAAAGGCTTCAGCGAGCTGCTCGGCGTGTGGTTTGTCTTGGCAGTTTAAATACACTTTAGCGCCTTGGCGAGCAAAGTGCTGAGCCAAAAACACGATGTATTCTTCAAAGCCAGCCACCGTTGCTTGCGGGCTCTCTTCGTTAATGATGTAGAAGGTTGCAGTTTGTATCATTCTCTCACTTGCCTTGGGTCTCTTCCTAAGACCATCTTAAGTCCCACTTTCATTTTAGAAAATTAGGATAATAAAAAAGGGCCTTGCGGCCCTTTTAGATTCTGTTCAGAAATTACTCTTCTGTCTCTTGGCCGCTGCGGTTCAAAAGGAATTGGACAAGCATTGAGACAGGACGGCCCGTTGAGCCTTTCGCTGCGCCTGATTTCCACGCGGTACCTGCGATATCGACGTGTGCCCAGTTATACTTCTTCGCGAACTTAGATAAGAAGCAACCCGCAGTAATTGTGCCACCAGGGCGACCACCAATGTTTGCCATATCCGCAAACGGGCTCTTCAACTGTTCGTGGTACTCGTCTGCCATTGGTAGACGCCATGCACGGTCACTCGCTTGCTCAGAAGCGTTTACTAGCTCATGAGAAAGAGGGTTGTGGTTAGAGATTACACCGCTGATATGGTGGCCTAGTGCGATAACACAAGCACCAGTTAGCGTTGCAACGTCAACCACGCAGTCTGGTTCGAAACGCTCTACGTAAGTCAGTGCGTCACAAAGAACAAGACGGCCTTCAGCATCCGTGTTCAGAACTTCTACAGTTTGACCAGACATGGTCGTTAGGATGTCACCTGGACGGTAAGCGTTGCTGCCAGGCATGTTTTCACAGCCCGCTAGAACACCAATAACGTTGATTGGTAGGTTTAGCTTCGCTAGCGCTTTCATTGTACCGAATACCGATGCCGCACCACACATGTCGTACTTCATCTCATCCATACCTTCGCCCGGCTTTAGAGAGATACCGCCTGAGTCGAAGGTTAGACCTTTACCTACGAGCACAATCGGTTTTGCATCTGAGTCAGGGTTACCTTTGTACTCGATGATAGACATCATAGATTCGTTTTTAGAACCACGGCCTACTGCTAGGTAAGAGGTCATACCCAGTTTTTCCATCTCTTGCTCACCAATAATTTTGGTGGTTACGGTTTCGTAATCGTCCGCTAGACGACGAGCTTGAGAAGCAAGGTAAGCTGGATTAGCTACGTTTGGCGGCATGTTGCCAAGGTCTTTTGAGGCTTTGACACCTGATGCGATAGCAAGACCATGAGTGATTGCTTTTTCACCCAAGTTCAATTCACGACGCGTTGGTACGTTGAAAACAAGCTTGCGCAGTGGGCGGCGAGTCTCAGGTTTCACGCTCTTGAATTGATTAAATGTGTATAGACCATCTTTAGTCGCTTCTACAGCCTGGCGCACTTTCCAGTATGTATCACGACCCTTAACATGCAGTTCAGTTAGGAAACATACCGCTTCCATTGAGCCTGTCTCGTTAAGTGTGCTGATCGTCTTTTGAATGATTTCCTTGTACTGGCGCTCGCCAAGTTCACGCTCTTTGCCGCAACCGACAAGTAAAACGCGCTCTGACAAAACACCTGGTACTTGATGCAGTAGCAGCATCTGACCAGGTTTACCCTCTAGATCACCACGGCGAAGTAGTGAACTGATGTAACCGTCACTGATTTTATCAAGTTGTTCGGCTACTGGAGAAAGGCGACGTGGTTCAAACACACCAACAACGATACATGCGCTACGTTGTTTCTCTGGACTGCCACTTTTTACACTGAACTCCATGCGTACTCCTACATCCTGAAGACAAATTGCTCTAAATGTTAGATAATGATCGCTTACTTGTTGAATTTTAGCTCCAGGCTTACATGCAGAGCTGATTAAGCGACTAACATCTAGTTTATAATTTTTAAAAAAATAAATGGTTCAACGGGAAACTATAGTGATTCGACCAAAAAAACAAGTTTTGTATAGGTAATTTCAGCGTGATTATTGTTAGATATTTGATCCGCGAAACACTCAAGAGCCAATTTGCGATTTTTTTCGTACTTTTTTTGGTGTTTGTAAGCCAGAAATTCATAAGTGTTCTTGCTGATGCTTCTGATGGGGATATTCCTGCTGGATTGATTTTCTCGATTGTTGGTTTGAACATGCCAGCAATGGGTCTGTTAATGCTGCCTTTAAGTCTGTATATCGGCATATTGATCACATTTGGTCGTCTGTATGCAGAGAGCGAAATTGTCGTAATGAACGCGACAGGTATTGGTAATAAATTCTTGGTTCAAGCGGCCTTATACCTAGCGTTGATTACTTCAGCGGTGGCGGCTTTCAATGCGTTGTGGCTATCGCCGTGGTCTCAAGACCGCGTTGAGCAGCTTTATGAGCAGGTAGCGTCAGAAAACAGCGTTGACCTACTTAAAAAAGGTCAGTTCCAAGGTACACCAGACGGTTCATCGGTTGTGTTCATCGATGACATTAAAGACAATACCTTGAGCAACGTTTTTGTTGCGCAGATGCGCCCTCGAGATTCAGTGTTACCGAGTGTGATGTTCTCATCTTCTGGTGAAGTAAAAGAGCTTTCGGACGGTCGTCAGATCATCACTATGAAAGAAGGTACGCGTTATGAAGGTGTGCCTACTCGCGTTGAATATATGATCACGAAATTCGATGAATACGAAGGTGTTATCGGCCAACGTGAGGTCAAAAAGAAAGGGCGAGACTGGGAAGCATACCCAACGGTTGACTTGATAGGTCACCCAGATCCAGAGGCGCAAGCGGAGCTACAATGGCGAATTTCGTTATTTGTGTGTATTCCACTCTTAACAATGCTCGTTATTCCTTTGTCTGCGGTGAATCCGCGTCAGGGACGGTTTGCCAAAATGGGGCCTGCGATTCTGATCTACCTAGCGTATTTCTTGGCGATCAGTGCAACCAAATCTGCATTAGAAGATGGTGACATCCCGGCTGCTATTGGTATGTGGCCAATCAATGCGATGTTGCTGATTGTTGCTATCATGGCGAATATGATGGACAGCGTTGCTGCTAGACGAATAAAAGACAAATTCCGCAAGAAGAGGCTCGCGTAAGCTGTGTTCAAAATCTTAGACCTTTACATCGGTAGAACCATCATCTCTACCACTGCCTTGGTTTTAGCGACGTTTGTTGGCTTATCGGGCATCATCAAATATGTAGAACAGCTACGTAAAGTAGGGCGAGGTGTGTACGACCTCACTCATGCGTTGTACTTTGTGTTACTCAGTGTGCCGCGTGATATCGAAATGTTCTTTCCAATGGCGGCATTACTCGGTGCCCTGATCGGCTTAGGTATGTTGGCTTCAAGCTCTGAGCTGGTGGTGATGCAAGCTGCTGGTTTCTCTAAGCTGGATATCGGGTTATCGGTACTAAAAACGGCCGTCCCGCTCATGATTGTCGTTATGGCGTTAGGTCAATGGGGCGCTCCTGAGGCCCAGAAGATGGCCCGTGACTTACGTGCGTTTGCGATATCAGGTGGTAGCATTGTGTCTGTGCGCTCAGGTGTGTGGGCTCGTGACGCAAACGACTTTATCTTTATAGGTAAAGTCGAAGACGACAAGCTTTATGCTTTAAATATGTGGCGTTTTGATGATGATAAGAATCTACAAAAAGTTATTTTCGCCGAAGAAGTCGACTACCAACAAGATAACAACTGGCTGATGCGCTACGTACAAATTACGGACATGGAAAATGAAAACGTAATTTCAAAGCAAGACATCGAACAGATGGAGTGGCACACCTCTTTGGCACCAGATAAGCTAGCTGTGGTGACCGTGAAGCCAGAAGAACTGTCACTGAGCGGTTTGTATGATTATGTGACTTACCTGAAAGCATCGGAACAAGATGCATCTCGCTATGAGTTGGCGTTTTGGCGTAAGTTGACTCAGCCGCTTTCAATTGCTGTGATGATGTTAATGGCGCTATCTTTTGTTTTCGGTCCACTCAGAAGCGTGACCATGGGGGCAAGGGTATTGTCGGGCGTGGTTGCCGGGTTTACTTTTTACATATCCAGTGAGTTCTTTGGTCCATTAAGCTTGGTGTATGGCATATCCCCAGTGTTTGGTGCTTTGGCCCCGAGTTTGGTGTTCTTAGCTATTGCGATTGCACTGCTACGAAGAAAGCTATAACTGAAGCATCATCGAATAAACCAAGTTTTACCGAACCAAACGTAAAAGGAAGGCATTACGCCTTCCTTTTTTGTGTTCCTAGACAAGTTAATTTGCCTTAGGTAATACAACAACCTCTGTTTTGGCCCAAATGTCGTGGAAACCACGTTTCTTCGGATCAATCGGTACAGTCAAATTTGCCAAGCCAAAGCCAGATGTCGAAATACGAATCAGAGCTTGAGTTACCGTAATTGGTGCTCCGTCTTTGGCATTGCGAACTCGAAGCTTCCAAGCGCGCATCCCAAGAGTTTGTCCTGCTCGCGTCCAGAAGAACACAAAGAAATATATCCACACACCCGCAAGATAAAGTGTAAATAGAGGGCTCAATACAGGGTGCTTTCCGAGCATATCTGCGGCATCAGCGTACTCGCCATAGCTCAACAATCCTGCTGCATTTAGTGCAAACACAACGGCCATAACAATACCTGCGGCCATCATTTCAATTGCGATAATAATCAATGTGTCGTAAATCAACGCTGCAAGTCGACGAAAGAGACCAGCAGGTGGAAGAGTTGTAGACGTTGTCATTATTCCATCACTTACCTTAAAAATTGTGCGTCAGAATATAGATTCCCTCACCAAGAGAAAAGAGACCTAACGCACAGAGTCTTTAATTGTGTATAAACGAAGAGACTTTTCTGCCCTACGTTATCAGCACATGTCATGATACACGAGGCCGTGCAGCAATATGTTTCAACTGAATTCGACTCTCTTAACCATTGGCTCTTTGGTCTGTGACCAGATTAGATAGTTGAGAGAGTTGGTGTTTCTCATCTTCGGTATAATGTTGGCTTAATGAAAGCTCTAAAGCTTTTTCTGACAGCTTGATTGCTGGTGACAAAAATAACTTAGGGTGCATACTAGAGAGAGCTAGCAAGGCCTTTTGTAGGCGAATCTGTATTTGGAGTTGCGCTGCACCATCGTGTGCTATCGGCAAAAAGACATCATCAAACAAATCCTGGCAGCTCAATGCGGGCACAAATAGTCTAGGATATCGAGTTTTGGTAGGCGGCTCACAGAGTAGGTCTCCCCATAATGAAAGTGCTCGTACAGAACGCCCAAGAACGTCAATCGCGGTGCCATTATCATTTACAGCCGGAGATAGTGCTCGTGAGGCGATTTCCGCCATAACGACTAAACCAAAGCGAGGGTCCTGATCATATGAACGCTCCGTTCGAATCGTGAAGGCTGCCGTTACTTCGCTTTCGTCTGGCAACTCTCCACAAACCCAAGCCAATGGTTGACCTACGTACACAAAACTTCCCGGTTGTCGCTCAAGGTAGATGGTGCATTGGTATGCTTCAGCAATACTATCGAGATGATGCATATCAACATGCTGTAAGTAGCCAATTTCTTGGCTCAAAATAGGTTTACTTCCTCTGGGTTTATGTTCTGGGTGGCTCCACGGGTGAGCACCTAGCCAACGCTCTTTGCCCCGTTTTCTTATCGCATCTAACAAGGCTTGCTCCACGTATGAAGTGGTTTCACTGACCCTTCCTAGTACGGAAAGGTGCTGAATCCAACGTAGCAGAGTGAGTATGATCATCACGATTACGGCGATAGTCACGATGAACAGATAAATTTGTGCTTGTTGATGATAGGCCCCAATACCTAGCGCGATAATTCCTACCAAACTAAATAGAAAAGAGCCAAGAAAGGTTGCTAAGGCATTTTGTGTTGTGCTGTCTTCCATCAACAGTTTTGTCGCTCGCGGCGTTACCCCTGCACTAGCGGCACTGTACGCTGAGACCATAATATTGAGAGAGAATGTAGTCACTGCAAGCATGGAGGTTGCGAGGATATTTAATATGTTGTTCAACAAATCCTTGCTGACGTTGATGGCAGGGGGCAGAGTAATGAACTGGTTTAAAACAATCGACATTAAGGCGGTAGCAACAGCTAGTAATGCGTAGAGTGACGTCCGGACCCACAGTTTTCGTGTCATCTGTTTCAGTAACCACTGCCATTTTGACCCAGTCATTCTTTGCTCCTATTCAGTTCTCACTAGAAAGTCGATAGAAAATTCAGAAAGTTATTCTTGCTTAAGCATAGGTTAAATGCCCGTCGTTCTGCTTGATATTTCATGCATCACGAAAGTAAGAAAGCTGCTTGCTTCAAAGAATGGTGCTCTTGAGGTGTGAATTACCACGATTCTGTTACCTTAATTGATAGATGAATTAAAAGTATGTGATTGAAAAGAGGTAGCGCATGATTGTAATTACAGGTGCAAGTAGCGGCTTAGGGGCGGAACTAGCAAAGCGTTATGATGCGGAAGGCAAAGAGACGTATGTAATAGGAAGAAATACAGAAAAACTATCCGCACTAGCAAAACAACTCTCTCATAACGTTGGTTATCAAGCTTGCAACCTCTCATTGCACCAAAATGTGAAACAGCTCTTTGATGGGGTGAAACAGTCCCCTGAAATGGTCATTCATAGTGCGGGAAGTGGTTATTTTGGCTTACTGGAAGAGCAGGAGCCGGAAGAGATTCAAAAGTTGATTGATAACAACCTGAATTCTGCGATTCATGTGCTAAGAGAGTTAGTAAAGCGTTACAAAGATCATCCAATAAAAGTGGTCATGATCATGTCCACAGCCGCGCAACAACCTAAAGCGCAAGAGTCTACGTATTGTGCAGTGAAATGGGCCGTCAAAGGATTAATTGAGTCGGTTCGTTTGGAGCTAAAAGGAAAACCTATGAAAATTATCGCGGTTTATCCTGGTGGAATGGATACGGAATTCTGGAAAACAAGCGGCAATACGATGGACACGAGTCACTTCATGCAAGCAGAAGATGCCGCAGAGATGCTCCATAATGCGTTGTCGAGCATTGGGAATGGTTATGTTTCTGATATTACAGTGAATAGAACTTAAAAAGAGTTTCGTATACTCATTTTCATCTGGAAGAGTAGTAGAAAATGGAGCGTACGTTTCTTATGAGTACAGCTTTGTCACACTTTGTGGCGAAATTATCAGCAAACGATAGTTATTTAAGGTATTTCTGCTTGCGCAGGTCAAAAGCTTACGTATAATGCCAACCATCAAAGGGCAATAGCCCAAAGATGCCGGTGTGGTGAAATTGGTATACACGACGGATTCAAAATCCGTTGCCTTCGGGCGTGGCGGTTCAAGTCCGCCCACCGGTACCATACATAGAAAGGTCGCTTTTATAGCGGCCTTTCGTCGTTTTAGGTGCTCGTAAATATCAAAAGGAAGTTAGCGTTGCCTTCGCGGTGGCGGCAGGAATGCAAGTCCAATCAACTCCGTCCACCGGTACCATATTGTAAGACAGAGCCTCGATGAAAGTCGGGGCTTTGTTGTATCTGGATCTTCAAAACAAAAAAGCGCGAGGGGTATGCCTCGCGCAAACTACTACATGGTGATAGTAAGAACAGCCTATAGAGCTGTGAACAAGGTATTCTGAGTGTTCGGAGTCCAGTCAGCTTGGGACACGTGCGGTACATCAACTAGATAACGCAAACCTTGATAAGTCACCACATCGCCTTGTTTATAGGAAACATTCTGAGTCCAGTTAGTGGCTGGGTCCGCATTTGTCCAAAGGCTAGAGGTTGGAGACGGTGCCCAATCTTGTTGTGCAGTATGGTTTGTTACAGCCTGGTATACAGTACCTAGGTGTAAGACGTAATCGCCAGCGTCGTAGTTATGACCAACTTGCCAGTTCGGTGTGTAGTTATCCATTGTGTCGAAGTCATAACCCGCTTGTTTTGCTAACTGTATAAACTTAGCGAGCTTAGGCAGGTTTTGCGTTGCCCCCATGCCACGCTTACCATCTTCAAATAGGAACTCGTGAGTTAATACGATAACTTTATCGGCGTGTAAAGGTGTGCCACATGGGAACTCTTGAGCTTTGGAGTTGATCGGGTTAATCGTTGTTGGTGCACAAGTGTTTAACGCGGAATCCACATATCCAAGAAATGCTTCTGCTTCTGTAAGGCTGTTTGCTGGCATTTCAATGCCCCAATTTTCGGGTGCCCAGTCCACATCCCAACCGTGAGTTTGATAGCCGTTATTCGCTAGGATATTTTGAACCTCGATAGCTGCTTTTACACTGTTGGATGGGTTGGATGTATCGCATACATATCCTGGTTCCCAAGGTTTCAGGCCATCAGACGTGGCACATAACCCATCTGCTTTGAAGTCTTTCGTCACGCGCCAACCGTTGGTGTAGGGCAGTCTAGCAAACTCTGTTGCCTTGTAGTTCGGGTAGCTTGTAATGTTCGGCAAATACTTTGCTAACACAGATAAGTTTTCCGTAAACATTGAGGCATCGTAAACAGGGTCTTGATACGAGTTAAGCTGGTGGTCCCCGGTCGCATTACACTCCGCAGCACTGTTCGGTCCAAACTCATCCACGCAATTGTGCACCATGTGATCGTAACTGTGGTTCGCAACAATATGACCAGTGTCTAATGCGAGCTTTAAGGCTTCTAGGGAACGGTCTTCATTCTCATCACCAATTCCATCTAAATGCCAAGCATTAAAGTAAAACGTCGCTTTGATATCTTCCTGGTTAAGTACTTGAATAACGTCAATAGATGCATTGATTGGTCCATCATCAAACGTTAGATAAATTGTGCCTTTAGAGTCGGTTTGAGCAAATGAGTGTTGTGATAGTGCGGCACTTACAAGCGTTGCAATAGCCAATTTATTAAATTTCATTCTCTATTCCTTTTAAGAAATTAATAACGACGTTGTCAGTAGTAAAATATTGATAATTTGAAACTTAATGTGATGTCTTAAATTATTTTATGACTTTTATCCTAGACCTAAATAATTACAAAAAAATAGGTGGTATTTTCTAAATTGGGATTGTGTTCACGAATAATGCAACCGGTTGCGCTTTTTTGTCTTGGTTATTTTTGCTACAGTTTTTGTAGGTTGAAATTTACACAACGGGAGTAAGGCTATGAAAAAGATCCTTTTATGCTGTAGCGCAGGGATGTCCACCAGTATGCTTGTTAAGAAAATGGAGCAAGCTGCTGAAAATAAAGGAATTGAGTGCAAGATTGATGCAATGTCAGTGAATGCGTTTGAAGATGCAATTAAAGAGTACGATGTTTGTCTTCTCGGGCCTCAAGTACGCTTTCAGCTAGAAGAGCTAAGAAAAACGGCGCAAGAGCATGGTAAAAACATTGATGCTATTTCTCCTCAGCATTATGGAATGATGAAGGGAGAAGAAGTACTAGAGCAAGCATTAGAATTAATTAACTAAACTATAGTTTTAAATTAAAAAGATAACTGTACATCAAATATAAATATTTGATGCGGGATTCTTTTGCCTAAAATAAGGATGGATTCTATGAAGCTTTATGACGCAATTATAGGCGCAGTCGAAAAGCATATAGCCCCTATAGCAGCTAAAGTGGGGAATCAGCCCCATGTTCGCGCAATGAGAGACGGTTTTATTGTCGCAATGCCGTTTATTATTGTCGGTAGTTTCATTTTGATTTTTGCATTCCCCCCATTTGCCGAAGATACAACCTTTACTTTTGGTCGAATTTGGCTCGATTTCGCCACTACACATTTTGATACCATAATGATGCCCTACAACATGTCGATGGGGATCATGACTATTTTTGTTTCGCTGGGCGTTGCTTATAGTTTAGCGAAGGCTTACAAGATGGATGGGATCACGAGTGCTGTATTGTCACTAATGTCTTTTTTACTCATTGCGGCCCCAGCTAAAGATGGCGCGTTGTCTATGTCTCACATGGGCGGAACCGGGATCTTCACCGCAGTGATGTGTGCATTTTTCTCGGTGGAGCTCTACCGTTTTATGAAAAAGCACAATATTACGATTCGCATGCCAGAGCAGGTGCCACCGGCGATTGCGCGATCATTTGAAGTATTGCTACCAGTCTTAGCGATATTCATTACCTTATATCCACTTAGCCTTTTCGTACAAACCCAGTACGACATGCTGATTCCAGACGCTGTTATGGCTATCTTTAAACCGCTAATTAGTGCGTCTAACTCATTGCCTGCCATTATTGGCGCTTTATTGCTTTGCCAGCTGCTTTGGTTTGCGGGTATTCATGGTGCTGCAATTGTTGTTGGACTGCTTTCTCCAATCTTTTTGACCAACATTGGTGCCAACATTGAAGCCTTTGTTGCAGGTGAACCGATTCCAAACGTATTTACTCAACCGTTCTGGGATTTTTACATCTTTATTGGCGGCTCTGGTGCAACACTTGCTCTTGTTATGCTGATGTCGTTTAGCCGTTCTGTTCACCTTAAGAGCATTGGTCGAATGAGTGCGGTGCCTGGCTTTTTCCAAATCAACGAACCTGTGATCTTCGGTAGCCCAGTTGTGATGAACCCGACCTTGTTTATCCCGTTCGTCTTCGCTCCAGTCATCAACGCTACGATTGCGTATTTTGCTGTGCATGTCGGCTTTGTGGGTATGGGTGTCGCTACAACACCTTGGACAACACCGGCACTGATAGGTGCTTCGTGGGGTAGCGGTTGGACCTTTGCGCCAGTATTGCTCGTCATTGGTTTATTAATTCTTGATCTAATCATCTACTTCCCATTCTTCAAAATGTTTGAGAAGCAAATGTTGGAGCAAGAACTACCAACGACGAAGGAAACTAAAGGTGACACGCAGCCGTCAGGCGAAGGCGTTACTGCTTAACTGTGCTTAATGGGCCGCAATTACCGCGGCCCGATTTTCGGAGAGAAAATGATGGAACAAGAATTGGTTGTAATGGAGATCATTTGCAATGCTGGTGAAGCCAGAAGTTTAAGCTGCGAGGCATTGCGTTTATCTCGAGAACAAGATTTTGAAGCGGCTGATGAGAAGCTCTCTCAAGCAAGAGAGTGCATTAATAAAGCCCACTTAATACAGACTCAGCTTATTGAAGAAGATCAGGGAGAAGGGAAAGTCCCGATGACGTTAGTGATGGTGCATGCTCAAGATCACCTAATGACTACGATTTTGGCTCAAGAGATGGCTGTAGAAATCGTCGCACTGAACAAAAAAATCTCGAACAAATAAAGGGGGATGAAAATGTCTAGAGAGGCGATCAAACTTGCCATTATTGGCGGTGGTAGTAGCTATACCCCGGAATTGGTTGAAGGGGTTATTAAGCGCTTAGAATATTTACCCGTTAAGAAGATTCATTTTGTGGACATTGAGTCAGGAGCTGAGAAGCTTGAGATCATCAAAGGATTGGCTCAGCGAATGGTCGATAAAGCCGGAGCAAAAATTGAGATAAAAGCCGGTTTCGATCGCCGTGCTGCGATAAAAGATGCGGATTTTGTGATGACGCAGTTTCGTGTTGGTGGCCTTGCTGCACGCGCTAACGATGAGCGAATCCCAATCAAGTACGACGTCATCGGCCAAGAAACAACGGGCCCTGGTGGTTTTGCTAAAGCACTGCGAACCATTCCGGTCATTCTTGATATCTGTAAAGACATTGAAGAGTTGGCTCCAAACGCATGGATGCTCAATTTCACCAACCCAGCGGGTTTAGTTTCCGAAGCGGTCAGTAAGTACACCAAAGTAAAGAGTATTGGTTTATGCAATGTGCCCGTTTCAATGGAAATGATGATTGCAGAAATGATGGAGTGCGAGCCAAAAGAGCTGCAACTTGAGTTTGCTGGGTTAAACCATCTCGTGTGGGTACACAAAGCATGGCTCAATGGGGAAGATATTACTCAAACGGTATTAGAGAAAGTCGGTGATGGTGCCAACTTCAGTATGAAGAATATCTGGGAAGAGCCGTGGGATCCGGCATTTCTAAAAGCACTGGGGGCGATACCATGTCCTTATCATCGTTACTTCTACCAAACTGATGCCATGCTTGCTGAAGAGAAACAAAGTGCCGATGAAAAAGGCACTCGTGCTGAGCAGGTAATGGAAACAGAAAATGCGCTATTTAAGCTCTATCAAGATCCTACCCTCGATCATAAGCCGAAAGAGTTAGAGGAGCGGGGTGGTGCTTATTATTCTGATGCATCACTGAACCTAGTTGATTCAATTTATAACAATCGTAATAGTATTCATGTTGTTAACGTTTTAAATAATGGAGCGATCAACGGCCTACCTGACGATGCTGTGATTGAATGTAGTGCCGTGATTGGTAGCTGGGGGGCGAAACCTCTTGCGGTTGGCGAGTTGTCAAACAATATCAAAGGATTACTCCATCAAGTTAAAGCGTATGAGCAGCTAACAATAGAAGCTGCTGTCGAAGGTAATTATGACAAGGCGCTTATGGCATTAACCAATAACCCATTGGTGCCTGACATTGGCCGCGCCAAGTCAATTCTGGATGATATTCTGGCGGTGAACGCTCCGTATTTACCTCAATTTAAACTAACGACGTTGTAAGACTAAGGAAGGGCGCCGATGAAAGTCATTTTTAATGCTGATGATTTTGGTTTAACGAGAGGTGTAAATAACGGCATCGTTAAAGCTCATCAGCAAGGTGTGGTTCATTCAACCACCATGATGGTGGGTATGGATGCTGAGCAACATGCCTTAGAACTAGCTCGCCATAATCCAGGCTTGAAAGTTGGCGTTCATCTTAGGTTTACAGCAGGTGTGCCTATAACGAAGCATCCTAACTTGACCAACGGCCGAGCGCACTTTATCAACTATGACGAACTTTGGAGTAAGCAGGACTTCGAAACTCAGGTCGTTTATGATGAAGCAAAAGCTCAGGTGGAACATTTTTTATCGCTTGGGTTAGAGCTAAGCCACTTAGATAGCCATCATCACGCGCATACTCACCCTCAAATTTTGCCCGTTATTAAAGAAGTAGCGAATGAATACCGAGTGCCACTGCGGGGCACTGGCTTGTGTCAAGAATCGATGACAATCAGGTATATCTTTACTGATGAGTTTTATGACCAAAAAGTGAGCTTGGATGGTTTGATGACACATTTATTGAGCTTAAAAGCTGACTATGACTTGGTTGAGGTGATGTGCCACCCGGCAGAGGCCGATCAGGCGCTTATCTTAAAGAGTGGCTATGCGCTTCAGCGAGAGCTAGAGTTACAAGTTCTTACCTCTCCCATTTTAAAAGAACAGTTAGCTCATCATGGCATAACTGTCACGGATTACTCTGAGCTTGTTTCTACCAATCAAATGGTCGGTGTATGATTAAAGGCTGCCAGCTTCGCCCCCTATAGCACCTTACGAATTGCTGGCAGCCGTTCTACACAAACGAATATTTAATAACAATTGCAGTTGGACCCAATAGCATTATGGCAAGGATTAAAGATGTAGCCGAACTCGCCGGTGTAAATCGCTCTACCGTTTCTCGAATTATTAATGGAGAGGGGAAATTTCGCGAGGAAACTCGAAAAAAAGTAGAGCAAGCTATGGCGCAATTGAATTATCGTCCTAGTGCAATTGCTCGTTCACTCGCAACCTCATCCAGTAATATGGTTGGGTTATTGGTGACTTACTATACGGGGGGCTTCTTTGGCGAGATGATGGAGCAGGTTCAGACCGAGCTGGATATTCATAAGAAGTTTTTGATTACAGCTCAAGGCCATCATTCTGCACAAGGTGAAAAAGAGGCAATTCAGCGTTTTAATGATTTACGTTGTGACGGCTATGTACTTCATAGTCGTTATTTGTCAGATGATGACTTACGTGAATTAGCTAAACAGCCAACACCTTTCGTTCTCCTGGATCGCTACGTGGAAGGAATAGAAGAGCGTTGTGTTACCTTTAACCATCATCATGCAAGCCGTATTGCCGTTGAGCACCTTTTAGCTGGTGGTCATCGAAAGATTGCTTGTATTGCCGGTCCATCCCAACGTCATAACAGTGTATTGAGAAAGCTTGGGTATATTGATGCAATGAAGGATGCTGGTATAGATATTGATGAAAGCTGGTGTGAAGAAGGGAATTATGGTCGGCAAAGTGGTTATGATGCAATGGCTGCAATTTTACAACGACACCCTGATGTGACGGCTGTCTTTTCGTGCAGTGAAGAAATGACGGTTGGCGCAATGCAGTACTTACACGAGCACAGTATTTCTGTACCAGAGCAAATCTCATTAACTAGCTTTGACAGTGTTGAGCTTTGTGAAAGTCTTTACCCTACAGTATCAGCAGTGCACTTTCCTATCAGTGACATGGCCCGTGTAGCGGTACAAACGTTAATGGGGCTAGTCAAAGATCAAGAAGTAATAGACAAGCCAGTGTTCGAGGCCAAGCTTAAAATACGCAAAGCAGATCGCTCCTTAAAGTAGCTTACTTCTATCTAATTAAGTGAGTCGCTTAGAAATAACGGTTTGATGTTTTGATAGTTACTGATGAATTTATTCACAAAATTTACTAGTATTCTAACTCTCTTAAGAAATATAAATCAGTAGTGAATAAGTGGCAGCCATTAAACTAACGGTCGATCGTATTCAACCCGGATTACATATCCGTCTTCCGCTAAAGTGGAACGATCACCCCTTTCTACTCAATAGCTTTAAGATTAAAGACCAAGAGCAAGTCGAGATGATCCGCCACCTCGGCGTAAAGTTCGTTTACTTTAATCCAGAGCAAAGCGATGCCGTTCCACTCCCTGTTGATCAAAGACAAGCTGAC
The DNA here is from genome assembly GCF_033339075.1 of Vibrio sp. 970. Classification (NCBI taxonomy): domain Bacteria; kingdom Pseudomonadati; phylum Pseudomonadota; class Gammaproteobacteria; order Vibrionales; family Vibrionaceae; genus Vibrio; species Vibrio sp. 970. The sequence goes on along the minus strand of NZ_JAWOTW010000017.1, from coordinate 1,412 downwards.
AGAGTAACAAATGAAGCGTCGTTAGATCATGAAACTCAAAAAATGTGGCAAGAAAAACAGAACCGCATAGAAAAGTTAAGTGCATACCGTCGACGCGTGATTCAGTGTGAAAAAGAGTTTGAGCGCTCTCTGGCACGTATGCGTTCAGTCATGACTAAAATCCGTAACCGTCCGACAGCAGCAGTTGATGAAGCAAAGCTTCTTATTGAAGATATCGTCGAGAAGTTAATGTGCGATGATAATGTTACGTTACATCTGATGAACGGAAAAAATGAGTTTGAAGATATTTATTTCCACTCATTGAACGTGGCTGTTATCTCGATGATGATTGGCCGTGCTAAAGGGTACTCAGCAGCACAGTTGAAAGAGCTTTCCTTCTCCGCACTATTCCATGATATCGGGAAAATAAAAATCCCGACTGCAATATTAAGAAAGCAACTACCTCTAACAGAGCCAGAAACCAACTACTTAAAGTTGCACACTAAATATGGTGTCGATCTTGCGAGTCAAATCGAGGCTTTTCCCGAAGTCGCGAGAATTGTGATCGCGCAGCACCATGAGCTAAGAGATGGGTCTGGTTATCCTAAAGGCCTGAAAGGAGATGAGATCAACGAGTTTGCTCAAATTATTGCTGTAGCCAATGCGTTTGATAACTTGTGTCATACACCGATAGTCTCAGATCAAAAGATTCCTTATACCGCACTCTCTCATTTATATAAGAACTGTAAACACCTATATAAAGAAGAGAACCTGAACATCCTAATTAAGTTTATGGGCGTGTTTCCTCCGGGTACCGTAGTTCAGCTTTCTAATAATATGGTCGGCCTGGTTATCTCAGTGAATGCATCGCATTTATTATTCCCGAATGTCTTGGTTTACGATCCATCAGTACCAAGGACGCAAGCGCCAATCATTGATCTTGCCTCAAAAGATATAAAGATAGTTAACGCGATTCATCCGTCAAAATTACCGGATAAAGTAAAAGAGTATCTAAATCCGCGTTCGCGTATTTCTTATTTCTTTGATAGTGATGAGTAGTTATCCACAGCTTTTTGTGGGTAAATTGTATAAATCCTGAGTGTTATTTCTGGGTAATTTTAGGGTTGGATGGAAAGTATCCATTTGGCATGTTTTTTTAGAAAAAATGCATTTTTAGTATTGCCAAAGAAAATCTTCTCCCTATAATGCGCATCCATCGACACAGCAGACGTCACAAGGCTTCAGCAGGGTCGAAGAGGTAAAAAGCTTCTACAAAAAATTAGTTTAAAAAAGTGTTTGACACTAACAACTAAATCGCTAGAATGCACCTCCGCTTTGAGAGAAAAACTTCTCGCAAAGCAAGCTCTTTAACAATATAGACCTATCAATCTGTGTGGGCACTCGTTGATGATAATCCAATTAGATATTTCTTT